>JBGUQP010000001.1:0-3640 GCA_045131145.1 Lachnospiraceae bacterium
GGATTAAAGAAGCGAAAACTGGAAAGCTGCTTTCGGGAAGGCCTGATATCCGAAGAAGAATTGCGCTTTTTCGGCTCTTTTCCGGAAGACATGCCGGATCCTGAATTTGTCCCGGTTATCTGCAGGACAGAAGATAAGCCTTTTATCCCAATGGAAAACGAACGCTTCGGTCCTTTTCAACCCTGCTAATACCCATTAGTTTAAGAATGATGATCGCAATCTGTCTGATATCAGCATTTATCCTTGCGGGCAGTAAGGAACATCCGGATATAAAACACCGAAATCACCAAAACGATAGGGAAGCCTATTCCCGCAAGCACTCCTGCCTGCAGGTTATTGGCTGCTTTTTCCGATATATTTCCGATAATGGCAGGACCCACAGCTCCCCCTACATCTCCGGCGAGTGCTAAAAGCGCAAACATTGCCGTACCTCCGGTCGGAAGTATCTGTGATGATATACTTATTGAACCCGGCCACATTATCCCTACGGAAAATCCGCATAATGCACATCCTATCAGGCCAACCCATGGTATAGCCGCCAATCCGGCAACCAGATAACACACAAGACACATCAGGCCTGAGGCCATCATAAAGATCGTCAGATCAACTGTCTCACCGAATTTACCGTACAGCAATCTGCTGATTCCCATGAATACGGCGAATCCACAGGGTCCGGCCAGGTCTCCGACTGTTTTGGAAACATGCAGTGCCGATTCGGCAAATGCGGATGCCCACTGCCCCATGGCTATTTCTGAAGAACCTGCACAGATCATGAGTACAATAAAAATCCAGAATGCTTTTGTTTTGAACAGTTCAAGCATTGTCATGCTCTTGCCGTCTTCCACCAGCGGTTCGATAGGACAGGTTGCAAAATTATAAATGTTATACAGGGGAATGATCGACCATATGAGCGCCATTATCCTCCATTTTTCTATCCCAAAAACCGTAAAGAAAACTGTGGAGCATAAGACTACTCCGACCCATCCCCAGCAATAAAAGGAATGAAGGAGACTCATCATTGTATCCTTATTTTCAAACGGACAAGCTTCAACAATCGGACTGACCAGCACTTCCGTCAATCCGCTTCCGACAGCATATATAAATACGCACACAAGGATCCCCCAAAATGGCACCGGCAATATGTCGGGTAATACAGCCAGCCCTGCAAGTCCTATCCCGGATGTGATCTCTGCAGCGATAACACATACTCTGTATCCCAGTTTATCCACTATTCCCGCACATAAGAAATCAACTACTAACTGTGTAACAAAGAAACAGGTTGATACAAGTGCCAGATCACCAAAGGTTATATCATATGTATTGTGAAAGGTTATAAACAGCAGCGGTACAAAATTGGCACAGATAGCCTGCGTTACAAATCCCAGATAGCATGCAAGCTGTGTTTTTTTGTAGTTCTTTTCCATTCCCGTTTCCGATCCTCTTTAGTCTTTATCTCTTTTTCCTTGATCCGATTGAAATTCTCGAGCATTGCATTCTCATCTGATTATAATATAATACAGATGCATATACCACTGCTCAACTGTTTTGCATAAAATTCTAAATATCATTTCGAATAAAGGGAGGATTAAGACATATGAATAAGGGAAGCACTAAGATGATGGCAATGATAGCTGTGGGCCTGCAGGCACTGGCGACAGTGCTGGGATTGGTGATCGTAGTCTTGCAGAAAACAGTGCTCAAGGCATTTATGAATGTGCCCTCAGGTTCAGATACTATAGTATTTCCGCTGGCGTTGATCTTTGTGGCCTTACAGCTTATCATCTATATCGCCTTTTTCAGTATTTCCCGAAAAGAAGGCAACAGGGTCACGTGTATCATTCTGATCATAATATCCATAATACTTGCAGTTGTATCTGTACTTGGAAACGTGGTGGGAAATATTTATTATGCGCGGCAGGGAGTTGAGGCTATTGCAGGGTATTCCGGACTTACGACACTCATATCCTATGTTAATACACTTTTTGCCATACCTGCAGAGGCTTTATTCTATATAGCGTGCGGACGGTATACATATAAACCGGAATAGAAGATTGGCAGGCCCTTCACAGTGTTTTGGAATAATGCCCACGGCAGGCGTCCAGATTCTTGACAAACTGAAGGGCCTGTTCAAGATTACGGGCACAGCACTGCTCAAGAAAATCCATACCATAAAAGAGGGTATGATAAATGATTACCGATGAAGAGTCATTATAATCACGGTTCAATAACTTCCAGCAATGACTGGTAATCTTCGATTGTAAGATTATGGAATTAGCACTCTTATCAAGTACGTCAAAATCATTCAGATCAATCAGTTCATTTAATTCGTTGACAGTAAACATGTTCCAATACTCCCCCAAATGATAATCAGCTGATGCTGAGCATGCTTAGAAACGATACCTGAAGTATAACATAATAGACGATGGTACGCAACGATAAATATACCATGTGACATATAGCGAGCGATGTGATTAATTAAGCTGAGTATTTTGTTTCCGTGTTTATGCTCTCCGTGGCAGCCCCGGCAGTTCCCGGCGGTATACTGCTATGCCTTACCGTATTGCTGCCTCAGGTTGGCATCCCGATAGAGGGTATAAGCATAATCATCGGTCTGTATTTTTTGGTGGCCATGGTGCAGACAATGACAAACATTATGACCTGTCCAGGACATGTGATGAGATAAGGCCGGCTTATCATCATGTGGAGAGCTGCCAGGAGACAGTTCCCGAAGCGATAACGGCATTTCTTGAAGGGGATGACTTTGAAGATGTTATAAGGACAGCGGTTTCTCTCGGTGGTGACTGTGATACCTTGACCTGTATTGCAGGCGGTATTGCGGAAGCGTTCTATGGGATACCGATCGAAATAATAGGTGAGTGCCTGACAAGGGTTGACGATGATTTAAGGAAGGTCATCGAGCGGTTCGACAGTATCGTAAGGCCCGGCAGGGAAGATGAGGAATGGGCGAATGAGAATGAGAGGAGTACTAAAAGGCATGTGACAGGACATTAAGACCTTATTGTGTTATACTCAAAATCAGCGAAATTGAATAAAAGAGAGGTATCATATGGGAAAGAAAATCGTAGTTGTAAATGCAGGACCAAGAAAGGGATGGAATACAGACACATTACTTACAGAGGCTGCCAAGGGTGCCGAAAGCGCCGGAGCTGAAATTATTCGTTTTGATTTGTTTAGACTGGAAAAGTATACAGGTTGCATCTCATGTTTTGGATGTAAGAAAGAACAGTTTAAGGGGCATTGTATATGCCGTGACGGCCTGACGCCGGTACTCGATGCGATCCGGGAATCCGATGGTTTAATAATCGGCTCTCCCAATTATCTGTCAGAAATGACTGCATCATTCAGGGCGTTGTATGAGAGACTGATATTCCAGAACCTGACGTATAATAAGGAGAATCCTTGCTGTAATGAACATAAGATCCCCGTGATACTTGTTATGACAAGTAATGCAGCTGATACCATGTATGAAGGGCTTTTGAAAAACTATCAACAGACGCTTAATACCTTTGTCGGGCCTACAGATGTTTTTGTTAGCGGAGATACCCTTCAGGTTTCGGATTACAGCAAGCTTGACTGGGAATGGTCGATATTTGATCCCGAAAGCAAGAAAACACGACAT
>JBGUQP010000002.1:0-3647 GCA_045131145.1 Lachnospiraceae bacterium
TCAAGAAGGATATTTTTACCATCCTGAATGGCATTCCAGAGATAGAGCGAGGTATCACACACATAGGGCTCTATCATCTTCTTATACTCCATAAGGGTATCATAAAGCTCATTTTCGTTTATCTCGGGTTTGTTATAAAGATCCCTTAAGATCACATTCTTTATTGTACATACCCTGCTTATCTTCTCCCTAAGAGCATCCTCATCACCGAAAAGCTCACTGACCTGAAAGCCTATCTTGGCATATTTATCCGAATAAAAAGGAGCAATACCCGACTTGGTAGATCCGAATGACTTACCGGCAAGCCTGGCTTCCTCATAGGTATCAAAATCAATATGATAAGGCATTACCATCTGGGCCCTGTCTGAAATAAGAAGCCTGGGTGCCGGAACTCCCTTGGCCATGATATCTTTGATCTCATTAAAAAGAATGGGGATATTCAGGGCAACCCCGTTTCCTATTATACTTGTAACATTATCGTTAAATACGCCCGAAGGTAATGTGTGAAGGGCAAACTTGCCATACTTGTTGACTATCGTATGTCCCGCGTTTGCACCGCCCTGAAAGCGGACAACAACATCCGCATCCTGGGCAAGCATATCTGTCATCTTGCCCTTGCCTTCATCGCCCCAGTTTGCACCTACTATCGCTCTAACCATCTCTCATCCTCCTCGCAAATAAATTACACTTTTATATCCGAATGTATTCCCAGTATATCCTTATTCTCTTCAAGCATTGGTTTTATTATATCCCTTAAATATACCTCAACCTGTCTTACCGCACGTCCCACGTATTTTGACGGGTCCATGGTCTCCTTAAGCTCTTCAAGGGACATATTAAATGCGGGATCGTCCGCAATGAGCTCAAGAAGATTATTATCAAGTCCCTTCTGTTTAACGTTGGCAGCTGCTTCCATCGACAGCTCTCTTATCCTTTCATGCAGCTCCTGCCTGTCTCCGCCTGCCTTGACGGCATCCATCATTATGTTTTCGGTTGCCATGAAGGGGAGTTCGCTTCTCAAACGTTTGTCTATGACCTTTTCATTGACAACAAGCCCGTCCACAACGTTAAGAGTAAGATCGAGCACACCGTCTATGGCGAGAAAACCTTCCGGTATTGACAGCCTCTTATTGGCCGAATCATCCAGCGTCCTCTCAAACCACTGGGTCGCCGATGTTATGGCCGGATTAAGGGCATCTATCATTACATAGCGGCTTAAGGATGCGATCCTCTCGCTCCTCATGGGATTTCTCTTGTATGCCATCGCTGAAGATCCGATCTGATTCTTCTCGAAAGGTTCCTCAACCTCTTTAAGATGCTGCAGGAGTCTTATATCATTCGAAAACTTATGTGCACTTGCAGCTATTCCTGCAAGAACATTTGCAACCCTTGTATCCACCTTACGCGAATATGTCTGGCCGGATACGGGATGACACTCCTTAAATCCCATCTTCTCTGCGATCATGGGATCTATCTTATCTATCTTCTCATTATCTCCGTCAAAAAGTTCAAGAAAACTGGCCTGGGTTCCGGTCGTTCCCTTTGAGCCCAGAAGCTTCATTGTGGACAGAACATGGTCAAGATCTTCGAGATCGAGCATGAATTCATTCATCCACAGTGTCGCCCTCTTGCCTACGGTTGTCGGCTGGGCCGGCTGAAAATGTGTAAATGCAAGTGTCGGAAGCGCCTTATATTCATCAGCAAATCCTGCCAGTTCGGATATGACGTTAATGAGCTTCTTCCTTACTAGCTTAAGTGCCTCGGTCATAACTATTATGTCCGTATTGTCTCCCACATAGCATGATGTGGCTCCGAGATGGATTATTCCCTTGGCTTTAGGGCACTGGACACCGTAAGCGTATACATGGCTCATCACATCATGCCTTACCACACGCTCCCTCTCCCTTGCCACATCGTAGTTTATATCTTCAGCATGGGCTTTAAGCTCATCTATCTGCTCCTGGGTTATATTAAGCCCCAGTTCTTTTTCCGTTTCGGCAAGTGCTATCCACAGCCTTCTCCATGTTTTGAATTTCATGTCGGGCGAAAAGATATACTGCATCTCCTCACTTGCGTATCTCTCAGATAAAGGGCTTACATATCTGTTTGTCATCTGTCCTTCCTTCCCATCCACTTGATTAGTTTAAATATTTGATATATACTACAACAAACGAGGTCCGACAATGCAGGAAAAACGAAGAGAAAAAAGAATTCCCATAGATGTTAAGCTCTCGGTATCCGATCTGTATACCGAGGATTCAACCTCTCTTGCCGATACATCAGCCCCCATTGAGGTGACCGATATATCTCCCAAGGGATTTGGGTTTATGTCTTCATCAATACTTCCCGTCGGCTATCATTTTATTGCCAATATAGAACTCGACCGGGACCTCCCGCAGATAATCACAGACGTGCGCATCATACGTGGCCAGGCGGCAGAAAACGGCCGGTATCAATACGGCTGCGAATTTGTTTCGATATCTCCCCGTGTGGCCAAAATGCTTGACGATTTCGAGAAACGCATCAAATCCGAATAAGTTCCAACCAAGCAAAGATACTATCATGTTTTGACATCGAAATCAAGAAATACTATTCATAGCTTTCCACTATGGCAAGTATCTCTCTTGAAAACTTCGGATACTCTCTGACAAGATCCTCAATTTCCTTCTTTGACATTTCCAGACTGTACTGATTAAAGTCCATACCCTTCTTCAGCTTCTTGCGCCTCATTATCAGTCCTCTTCTTACATCCGTCAGTACGTCTTCGTCTGTAAGTATAGAAGGTTGATAAATAAACATTGCGGGATCATTCAACCTGTAATTTCGAAGTATTGACATCAGGTCCTTTCTTGCCGCTTCAAGCTTAAGGGCAACCTCCTCCGAATGGTTTCTTGCTGCCTTTTCCTCCAGATATTTCTCCCACATATAATTCAGTTCATAGGAATTGTTTACATTGTATTTGGAATAATAATAGTCGATAAGATTGGTTGAATTAACGTATTTGATCTTAACGGAATTCTGAAGGGTTATCGCCCTGTTTATCTTCTTTTCGGCCTTGAGCTGGGCGGCCTGAGCATTCCTGTAAGTCACGTAAACAGCTGTCAGGGATACGGCAAAAAATGCAAATACTATATAGTATCCAAGCTTGACTTCAAAAGCCAGTGTTACCTGCAGGGCAAAAAGAAGAAGAATTGCAAGGAGTGAGACAAAAGAACATATAAAAAGGAGTGCCCTGGCATTTCTTGCTTTAACCCTTTCTTCCTTTCTCTGATATGCCAAAGCCCCCTTTTCACCCTCAAGAAGATTTAGGTCCCTCTTGATGGTCATCTGCCGGTCTTCTTCACTGCGTATCTTTTTAATTGCCTGAGGAATTTCGTTTTCCAGTCTCTCCATTTCGCGAAACTGGGCTTCCGTGATCTTGGTAAGAGGACGGACATATTTCTCCTCTTCCCTCTCGATCGCATCTATCTTCTTCGCTGCTCGTTCCAGTTCCGTAAACTGTGAAAGGGAAAGGGCGCAGAGTTCATCAATATCAGCGAGCTGTTCCGTAACGTGCTTGTATTCCTGCTTTTGACCTTCAATGTCATCTGTTGCGGCCTTCATCTGCTCGCACTTATCACGGACATACAATTCACGCTCCCTGTAAT
>JBGUQP010000003.1:0-8318 GCA_045131145.1 Lachnospiraceae bacterium
CTCTTCGATTACCACTATAGCAGGGAGGTGTCATTATAAAAATAAAAAATCCTTCACAGAAGATTAATATTTCTTCATAAATTATTCACAAAAAAGAAGGCCTTATGACCTGCCTTCTTCCTTAAGTATCTTTTTGATCTTACCCTTGAGTCTTGACAGGGCATTATCGGTGGATTTCTCATCCTTGCCGAGGACCCTGGCTATCTGAACGTATGACATTCCCGTTACATACAGGTCAAGCACCTGTTTCTCAAACGAACTTAAGCTCTCTTCAATCTTCTGCTCAAGACCCTCAACATTCTCCCTGTCGATGATCATCTCTTCGGGACTTAAAGAACCCGACTGGGAAAGCGAATCAATAAGGTATTTATCATCATCCCGGTCATCATCTGACACATTTCCGTAGAGGGAAATATAATTGTTAAGCGGGATGTGCTTCTGTCGTCTCGATGCCTGCACGGCTGTATATATCTGCCTTGATATACACAGCTCCGCAAAGGTATAGAAGCTGGCATCACGTCCTGCATCATAATCACGGACCGCCTTAAAGAGGCCGATCATACCTTCCTGGATAAGGTCATCGTTATCCGCACCCAGAATAAACATGGATCTTGCCTTACTCCTGACAAGGTCTTTATACTTCTCCATAAGATAATCCGCAACCTCACCGTCACCGTCGCGGGATCTCATGATCAGTTCAATATCTGACAGTTCCTCATATTTATCGGATTTCATGCGCTATTCTCCGGTCATTCTCTGCCTTACTATCTCATAAGCAAGGACTCCCGCCGCAACAGATGCATTAAGGGAATCTATATCACCCTTCATGGGGATGGAGGCTGTATAATCGCATTTCTCCTTAACAAGTCTTGATACTCCCTCACCCTCTGCGCCTATAACAAGTCCGATCGGGCCTGTCAGGTTCTGCTTATACATGACTTCTCCGTCCATATCCGCACATACGAACCAAAGTCCCTCCTTCTTAAGGTCTTCTATTGTCTTACTCAGGTTTGTCACCTTGGCCACAGGAGTATAGTTGAGTGCTCCCGCGGAGGTACGTGCGACCGTTGCTGTAAGCCCCACTGCCCGGTTCTTGGGGATTATGACCCCGTGTGCTCCGCACAGATTGGCTGTCCTTATTATCGCTCCGAGATTATGGGGATCTACTATATTGTCAAGAAGAAAGATGAAGGGGGCTTCCCCCTTTTCCTTCGCCTTATCAAGTATATCCGAAACCTCTGCATATTCATAGGCTGCAGACTGGGCTATAACTCCCTGATGGTGTCCTGTACTGCTCAGCTGGTCAAGCCTTTCCTTATCGACAAACTTTATTATCGCATCAGTCTTTCTTGCTTCCCTTTTGATGGTCGATACCGGTCCGTCCTGACAGCCGTCAAGTATATAGAGCTTATCTATAGGCCTCCCCGACCGCAGAGCTTCAAGAACAGCATTTCTTCCTTCTATATATATTTCTTCATATGACATGGCTTTCTCCAAAGTCTCTGGTTTACATAATGCATCTCGTTCAAAGGTGTCTTATTCGTCTATCATATCCATACCTGTCTTTATCAGCTCAACAATTCTGGATGTCCTGTTTTTAAGATAAAGGTATCCGATAAGTGCCTCAAGGCCTGTTGCCTTCCTGTAATCACCGACCGACGCATTCTTCGCGGTAGTGACCGACTTGGCATTGCGGCCCCTCTTATATATGGCCAGTTCCTCATCGCTTAAGATACCCTTTTCAATAAACCACATTACCATCTGCGCCTGGGACTGAGCCTTTACGATCCTGCTTGCCTTACGATGGAGAATATTCGCAGACCGGTTGGCCCGTTCGACCACCACAGTCTTCACGACCAGATCAAACACACAATCACCGATAAAGGCAAGAGACAGGGGCGAATAGCCGTTAACATCAATATCCGCAAGACCAAACTTATCCTTTATGTTTTCAAGAATGCTCTGATTCATCCTTAAGCTCTGCTCCAGGTAACTCCCTCACGGGTATCCTTTATTACAATGCCCTTTGCAGCCAGCTCATCCCTTATGGCATCGGCTTTTGCAAAGTCTTTATCCTTCTTGGCCTGAGCACGCTGTGCGATTCTTTCTTCAACATATGCCGAAAGCTCATCATCCACTTCTTCCTTTTTATCTTCCTTAAGAAGGTTGAGCGAAAGCACTGTGTCATAGTCCTCTATTATTCTAAGCTTGGTTGCACCGTTTAAATCCGACTTAAGGACATCATACAGCAGGGTTAATCCCATTGCCGTGTTGCAGTCATTGCCCACAGCCTCCGCGAACTTATCATGCCAATCCTTAACTGCCGTCTCATCGGCCTGCCCATCCGCTTTTACGGATAGTATTCTGTTCTTAAGCTTCTTATAGGTCGCAGCCGTCTGATCCAATGTATCATATGAGAAGGTCAGCGGTTTGCGGTAATGGGACTGAAGGGCAAACATCCTGTATACTATCGGATCATATCCCTTACTCTCAAGCAGCGATACTGTAAGGAATTCACCCTTGCTCTTGCTCATCTTACCGGTTTCGTCATTCAGATGATGTACATGAAACCAGTAATTGCACCATTTATGTCCGAGATATGACTCTGACTGTGCTATCTCGTTGGTATGGTGCGGGAACATATTGTCAACTCCTCCGCAGTGAATATCCATTTTGTTCCCAAGGTGCTTCATACCTATACAGGAACATTCAATATGCCACCCGGGATAACCCACGCCCCAGGGACTCTCCCACTTAAGGGCCTGGTCTTCGAACTTACTCTTGGTAAACCATAATACAAAATCATTCTTATTCCGCTTATTTGTATCCTCACTTACATCATCACGGACTCCCACCATAAGCTCTTCTTCGTTCTGATTCCCGAAAACGTAGTACTCCTTGAGCCTTGATGTATCAAAGTATACATTTTCACCTGCCTTATATGCATATCCCTTCTCAAGCAGCCCCTCGATCATATTTATAAATTCCGGAATACAATTTGTTGCAGGTTCCACTACATCCGGAGTCTTTATATTAAGCTTGGCACAATCGGAGAAAAAAGCATCCGTGTAGAACTGTGCTATCTCCATTACAGACTTATGCTCTCTCTTCGCACCCTTGAGCATTTTATCCTCGCCGGTGTCGGCATCAGATGCAAGATGTCCCACATCGGTAATGTTCATAACACGTTTAACGTCATATCCCGAGAACCTCAGTATCTTCTCCAAAACATCCTCACAGATATAAGACCTTAAATTTCCTATGTGGGCATAATGGTAAACCGTGGGACCGCAGGTATACATGGATACCTTCCCGGGTTCATTGGGTACAAAATCCTCAATGTTTCTTGTAAGTGAGTTGTAAATCTTCATAACGGTCTCCTCAATAAATGTGTTCTTTATTATATATGGCTTTATCGTTTGTCTGATGCCTTCTTAAGCGCCTTTAGTTCCATCTCCAGATCAAGCAGCCTGTTCGTAAGCTCCGAATTGGCATGCTGAAGGTTCTGTATATCCTCCTTTATCGGGTCCGGAAGGTGAACCTGATCCATGCTCTCCCTGGGAATAACCTCATTCTCCCGCTTTACTATACGTCCCGGAACACCTACTACGGTACAGTTAGGGGGGACTTCTTCAAGAACAACCGATCCTGCTCCAATCTTGGATCCGGCCCCTATTGTAAAGGACCCCAGGACCTTAGCTCCGGCAGATATCATGACATTATCTTCAATGGTCGGATGTCTCTTTCCGGTTTCCTTACCCGTTCCTCCGAGTGTCACCCCCTGATAAAGGGTAACATTATTTCCTATGATCGTTGTCTCGCCTATGATCACTCCGCTCCCATGATCGATAAAGAAGCCGCTCCCTATCTGTGCTCCGGGATGGATCTCAATACCGGTTTTTCTTACAGCCCTCTGTGATATGAACCTGGCAAGAAAATAATGCTTCTTAAGGTAGAGCTTATGTGCCAGCCTGTAATGAAGCATTACCCTGAAGCTTGGGTATAGGAATACCTCCATTGAAGAATGAATGGCCGGATCCCTCTCCCTTATTATCTGAATTTCATCCTTTATATTCTTAATAAATCCCATACCTTATTCTTTCCTTAAGGGACATCCACCGCATCCGCTGCAGGCCGCCGGACCCACGCTGTAACTCTCCAGTTCCTTCACCGAACTGATCATACAGACAGCCTGTGATGAGATACCCTCGCCTGTTCCGGTAAATCCAAGTCCCTCCTCGGTAGTTGCCTTTATGTTGACCTGGTCCTTTTCAATGCCCAGTGTATCCGCTATAATGGTCCTCATATCATCTATATACGGTTTCATCTTAGGTTTCTGGGCAATTATTGTTGCATCTATATTTTCTATAATGTACTGCCTTGAATACAGAAGATTTCCCACTTCATCAAGCAGCTTCACAGAGTCGGCTCCTCTATAGGCTTCATCCGTATCCGGAAAGTGACTGCCGATATCTCCAAGGGCAGCTGCCCCTAACAGGGCATCCATTATAGCATGCAATAGGACATCCGCATCCGAATGTCCTAAAAGTCCTTTCTCATAGGGTATCTTAACTCCCCCTATTATCAGATCCCTGCCCACAACCAGTTTGTGGACATCATATCCCATTCCAACACGCATAAACTGTGTCTCCGTAAGTATTATTCAGAAAGTGCATTATCCGCAAGGAAGATAGTCATCTCACTGACCTTACCCGCCTTGTCTATGATAAAGAGCATATTGTACTTGCCCATCTCATACATGAGCTGCTTCCTCCCGCCTGAGATCATGGCTTCGATGCCTTCACCATACGTATTCTTAATTACTTCTATGCCTGTACCAATGCCGATACCTTCCGCTGTTTTAAAATCACCGCCCGTTACATCTATCTGGGAAACAACATATTCGCCGACAGCCTTGGGATCTATGTCACTGTAGTATACATCATATCCGTCGAATTCCTGCATATAGGTTTTGATCTTATCGCTCTCGTCAGAAACAAGTTCCAGTGCCTTATCTATATTCTTACCTTTAAGTCCAGCCACGGCATCAAGTGCTGCTCCAAGTGTTATATCACCGGCAGCCCCGGGTATACTCATAACGGCCTTAAAATCAGAATTAAGAATCTCGTTATAAAGTCCGTATATAACCGATCCGTTCCAGTCGATATTATCAAGGTTATCACTCCAATAGTTCACACATATCCTTACGCTTCCGTCATTCTCCTTCGAGAGTACCGATAATGCAAACGGAGAATCCGCATCTTCCTCCTTCATCATGACGACATAAAGATTATTGTAGTAAAAGCCTCCCTTACAAATAAGCTTCTCGCACTCCTTAACTTCATCAATATAAATGTATTCCTTATCGGAATAGGTCTTAAATTCCGGGGGGACAGTAAGAGCATCTGAATTAATGCCGAGCGCGGCCTCAATGGCAGCATCAGCATCCTTCCTTGATATCTTTCCCTCGGCTTCTTCATTCTCGGATGATTTAACCTTCTTCATAATGCCCGAATTCCTGGACAATGCCTCATAAACATTACAATCCTCAGGCTTCTCATAAGTGCTTAAAAGGAATCCATTTATACTCTCATCCTTAAAATATTCAGTGAAAAAGTCCTCATCCTCTTCACTCAGGATATTATAAGATGAATTCTTATCAACATTCTGTTCTATATATGCCATAAGCACGTTCTGCCCTGCCCTTATGGCATTCTCAACTTCTTCATCGGTAATAGGCGGTTTGATCCACGGATTATCAGGAATGGCATCATTCTTATACCAGTCCATAAATTGATTCGTCGAATCAACACCCTGCTGCATGGATTCCGTGATCATACTGACATTTTTCTCGATCTCGCCAAATGTCTCCGTCACCTGTTCTATTGTTTTCGAAGCCTCCCCGATCGACTTCGATGTTTCTTCCAAAGCCGCAGGGTCAAAGCCTGTTCCGTCGCATGCGCATAACCCCGTACATATAAGCCCTACCGACAAACACATAAAAAGCTTCTTCATATCCGTCCCTCCGTATGAAATACATTTCTCGTAAAATATATTATAACCTCTAATCATGATAAATAAAAGTTTAATTTAAATATTTTCCTTGACAATGAATAGCTTAGGTTAGTATAATAGCAAAGCGGGTTGAAAAGCCCATGATGGCGAGATGGCTCAACTGGCTAGAGCGTCCGGTTCATACCCGGGAGGTTGAGAGTTCAAGTCTCTCTCTCGCTACTAAAAAACCCCCATGCCATACGGCATGGGGTTTTTTGTTATTTAGCATAATCGGTTACGCGACTCTCACGAATAACGTTAACCTTGATCTGACCGGGATATTCCATTTCCTCTTCTATCTTCTTGGAAATGTCTCTTGCGAGTAATACCATATCTGCGTCATTTACCTGCTCAGGAACTACCATGATCCGGACTTCACGTCCTGCCTGAATAGCAAAAGATTTATCAACTCCCTTAAAGGAATTAGTGATATCTTCAAGCTGTTTTAATCTGTTGGTGTATGTCTCTAATGTTTCCCTTCTTGCTCCCGGACGGGCTGCCGAAATAGTGTCGGCTGCCTGAACCAGTACTGCAACAAGCGACTGCGGTTCAACATCGCCATGATGGGCCTCAACCGCATTGATGATCGTTGCTGACTCCTTATACTTCCTGCACAGGTCAACACCCAGTTGGATGTGCGAGCCTTCCATCTCATGATCGACTGCCTTACCTATATCATGGAGCAGACCTGCCCTCTTTGCAAGGCGTACATCTATGCCGATCTCCGAAGCCAACAGGCCGCAGAGAAGAGATACTTCGATAGAATGCTTAAGTACATTCTGACCATAAGATGTTCTGAAGCGGAGCCTTCCGAGCAGCTTGATAAGCTCGGGATGGATCCCGTGAACGCCGACTTCAAGTGTAGCTGATTCACCTTCCTCGCGGATCATGGTCTCGACTTCCTTCTGTGCCTTCTCAACCATTTCCTCGATTCTTGCGGGATGTATACGTCCGTCAACAATGAGCTTCTCAAGAGCAATACGGGCAACTTCACGTCTTATCGGATCGAAGCCCGATAAAACGACGGCTTCAGGTGTATCGTCTATGATAAGGTCAACACCTGTCATCGTCTCAAGGGTTCTTATATTTCTTCCCTCACGACCGATGATCCTTCCCTTCATTTCATCATTAGGCAAGGGAACAACGGATATTGTAGTCTCCGCAACGTGATCTGCCGCACATCTCTGTATGGCTCCGACCACATATTCCTTAGCCTTCTTGTCTGCCTCTTCCTTGGCCCGGTTTTCAAGCTCCTTGACCATGACGGCAGTTTCGTGTTTTACATCATCTTCAACAGTTTTTAACAGATATTCTTTTGCTTGTTCAGAGGTTAATCCGGATATTCTCTCCAGTTCCTGTACACGTTGTTCATTAAGCTTGCTTACCTGCTCTTTTTGCTTTGCCAGTTCCTCTTCCTTCTTTGCGAAGCTGGCTTCACGCTTCTCTATGGCATCGGTCTTCTTGTCGAGATTCTCTTCCTTCTGCTGTACGCGACGTTCCAAACGCTGTAATTCTGCTCGTCTTTCCTTGGTTTCCTTCTCAATGTCGTTCTTGGCACGGATGGATTCTTCCTTAACTTCGAGCAGCCCTTCACGTTTCTTCGCTTCAGCAGTCTTAAGAGCCTCGTCGATTATCTCTCTGGCCTTCTGCTCAGCGTTGCCAATCTTCTCCTCATCGGTCTTCCTCTTGTTTTCGTAACCCATTCTGTAGGAAACGAAACAACCGACCACCAGAAGAACTAATGCAATAGCAATAATGATTACATATTGCACAGGGCACCTCCTTATAAAGTTTTCATTGTACGATTTATATAGAATACAACGATTCTACTCTAAAAAACTACAACAAATAAATATTATACTTTTTAGGATGTTATGTCAAGTAATTCTTCATCAAGAATCCGGTTTACTCTGTCCGGTTTAAAGCCCTTGTTGAACATATAAGCAAGCATTTTCTGTCTGGCTGCATGATCAAGCCCGGAAAGATCGCGGCATTTTTTATGGATGAGATGTCTGATCAGATCATCTTCAGCACTGTCTTCGGAATATTCCTCCATGAGAGCCTGAGCTATCAGGTCGGATGAAACTCCCTTCTCAAGGAGCTTGCGTTCCGTCTCTCTCCTGCTCCTTACACCGACAGAACACCTTGTATAGTTAATTGCGTAGCGAAGGTCATCCACATATCCGAAAGACTTAACATACTCAAGCGCCTGATCAACTTCCTCCTGAGAAAATCCCGCATATGAAAGCTTGTCTCTTAGACTG
>JBGUQP010000004.1:0-3498 GCA_045131145.1 Lachnospiraceae bacterium
ATCTCTCTGAATTCGTTCATAAGGAACCTTCTCCTCTGATCATAGGATTCCCTCATCATGGCAACATCCTTATCCCCGTTCCTTAAGGCCTCAACAGCCGCATACTGGCTTGTTGTGGGTGCACACATTATGCAGAACTGGTGTATCTTGGTCATCTGGGCGATTATCTTCTCCGGTCCTAAGGCATAGCCCAGCCTCCAGCCGGTCATAGCATATCCTTTTGAGAAACCGTTAATAAGAATTGTCCTCTCCTGCATTCCCGGCAGGGAAGCGATCGAACAGTGATCACCCGAATATGTCAGTTCCGAATATATCTCATCAGATAATACGAAAATATCCTTTTCAACACATACTTTGGCTATATCCTTAAGCTCCTCCCTTGACATCATTGCACCCGTAGGATTATTCGGGAAGGGCATTACCAGTATCTTGGTTTTATCCGTTATGGCATCAAGCAGTTCTTCCTTTGTAAGCTTGAATTCGTTTTCATTCTTAAGTTCGATTATCACAGGCTTGGCGCCTGCAAGTATGGCACACGGTTCATATGAAACATATGAAGGCTGCGGGATAAGGACTTCATCTCCGGGATCGATCATTGCCCGCATGGCAATATCTATAGCCTCGCTGCCGCCGACAGTGATTATTACCTGTGATTTTGCATCATATGATATACCGCATCTGCGCTTGATATATTTGCATATTTCCTCCCTGAGTTCAAGAAGACCCGAATTGGAGGTATAAAAGGTCCTTCCCTTCTCAAGCGAATAGATACCCTCGTCCCTTATGTGCCAGGGTGTATCAAAATCAGGCTCACCGACTCCCAAAGAGATAACATCCTTCATCTCACTGGCTATGTCAAAAAACTTACGGATGCCGGATGGCTTGATATTAATGATTTTCTCGGATAACGGGTTCCTCATGGTGTCATTATCATCCTTTCATCCGTTGTATCGGCATTTAATATGGTTCCGTGATCTTTATATTTCTTGAGGACAAAATGCGTTGTTGTCGAGATCACATTCTCAAGGGTTGACAGCTTCTGGCTTACAAAAGAGCTTACCTCCTTAAGTGTCTTTCCCTCAAGGGAAACAAGCAGATCATAGCCGCCCGAAATAAGATATGTGGCGTTTACTTCGGGATACTTATATATCCTCTGGGCTATATCATCGAATCCATGGCCTCTCTGCGGTGTTACACGTACCTCTATCAAAGCATTTACACGGTCCGTGGTTACCTTGTCCCAGTCTATAAGAGTATGGTATCCGCAGATTATTCCCTCCGATTCCATGTCCGAAAGTTCCTGCGTGATCTCTGCTTCGGTAGTCCCAAGCAGAACCGCAAGCTCTTTAAGGTCCACCCTGCTGTTTTTCTCAATATAATTAAGTATTCTCTCTCTCATCATTTCGTCCTTTCTAAGAGTTATTCGAATAAATCTTATACAGCTCATCCGCCCCGGGAGGTTCAAGGAAACGCCTCTCTTCTCCGTTTATCAGTACCCTGTCATTGCTTCCCGTTACCTTGCCTATGACGGTTGCATGTATTCCTTCCTTCTCAAGTTCTCTTACCAGATCATGCCCGCCCTGAGTTGTTATGAGCATAGACCCGCTTGATATAAGCTGATACGGGCTAAGCCCGAAAACCTCACATACTTCTATGGTCTCCTGTCTGACGGGAATGCTTAAAAGGTCGATGTCAAGACCTGCTCCGGAGGCTTCAGCCATCTCCCAAAGGGCCCCGTATATCCCGCCTTCCGTAACATCATGCATGGAGCTCACTCCGTGTTTTACAGCTATCGCGGCTTCCGGAACAACCGAAATATATTTGTTAAAGTCAGCCGCTTTCCTTATAAATGCTTCAGGGAACCTCACCTTCAGCTTATCTTCCTTCTCCCTTGCGATTATGGACGTACCCTCAAGTCCTATCCATTTGGTAACGACAACATCATCGCCCGGCTGCGCTCCTCCCGTGGTAATATAGGAACCCTTCTTAACCTTACCTACTCCCGTAACGGTGATGACCGGCTGGTTCACTACCCTTGTCACTTCGGTATGTCCGCCGATCGTCTGAATATTGAGCTCATGACAGGTTTCTTCAACCTGTTTCATTATGGTCTTAAGCTCTTCCTCTTCAGTTCCCTCAGGCAGCAGAACCGACAGCATCACGCCTATTACCTCGGCGCCCGCGGAAGCTATGTCGTTAGCCGTTACATGGACTGCCAGTGAGCCTATCTCATGCGATGTACCTGTTATGGGATCCGTGCTCATCACATATACTTCATCATCCGCAAGTTCTATAAGGGCACAATCCTCGCCTACCGCAGCTCCCATAAGTATCTCGGGTCTCTTCGTCTTTATCTGTTTGATTATGGAGCGTTTTAATACGCTTTCCGGTACCTTGCCTGCCTTCATCTGTGTCTGCTATTCTTCTCCTCCCTCTTCACCGCCTTCTTCATGCTCTTCTTCAGGCGGCTGTTCCTGGGCTGCTTCCTGATTCTGATTCTCCTGAGGCGGCTGTTCCTGTGCAGGTGCCGGCTGCGGCATCAGCATCATAGGATCCACTATTCCCACGCTCACCTGCTCGGCAGCAGTCTTACACGCGGCTATTGAACCGGTCGCTATCGCATTTTTCAGAACCTCAGCTACCATGGGATTATCGGTAGCGGTACCAACCGATGCCGTTTTGGGTACTGCCCGGTAGGTACTCTTGTTTATTCTTACCCTCTCTGTTTCCACTCCGTCTACTTTAACTATTTTCCAGTATTCACCCACATATCCGGTATGGGCTGACTGAACCGATACCTTACCTGCCGGGAGCTCCGGATCGGCAACCACCTTCTCGCCTTCCGGTTCGGTTCTCTCAAGCTCTACGCTCTGGAAAGATATCATCCTGTTCGAGGGACGGGTCTCTACCCCGTAAATATTGAATACAACCTCCTTGTCATCGGTTGTATATCCTTCTATATAAATGGGATCGGCCAGGTTGTTTGTAAACTTGAAATCCTTCGCCGTCCCCGAAATGGCTGCATCCGCCGACATATCAACGTAGTTGACTATCATAGAATGGTTTGACCGCTGGTCAACCTGGAGCTCTGCCCTTATAACAGCGTTGTAAAGAGTCGAGCTTACCTGACATATTCCTCCGCCAAGACTCTCAACGACAAGTCCGTTAAGATATGAGCCCGCAAGAAAATAGCCATTCTCCTCGGTAAAGGGACTTACACACTCATACACAGATAACTGCTCACCCGGATAAAGCAGACGACCGTTAATAAGCTTGGTACCGTTTCTGACATTCCCGGACCTCTCCTTGCCCGATGATGAAAAGCTGGTATGGAAGGAACCCAGAAGATCATGTATCTTCTTAAGATCCTCAACCGTACCCTTGGGCTTTATCATACCTGAGGCCAGCTCTACGCTCATGTCTTCCTTGTTCCAGTTATCCATGGCATTCATAACGATATCAACCGACTTGTCGACATCAATACCAAATCCTTCCTGA
>JBGUQP010000005.1:0-4126 GCA_045131145.1 Lachnospiraceae bacterium
TTGCAAAAGATATTTTCAGCATGTGGATAGAAACAGGTATTGCAGAAGCTGCTGTGCCCGGGCAGTTTATTTCCCTTTATACAAGGAGTGATGCAAGGCTGCTTCCGAGACCTATAAGTATATGTGAGACAGATAAAGGTTTACTCCGTATCGTATACAGGATAGCGGGTGAAGGTACCCGCGAGTTTTCTTCCTATAAAAAGGGGGACAGCATAGATATATTGGGTCCTTTAGGGAACGGATTTCCTTTATCCGCAGCAGATAAAAAAGAAGCTATCCTTATCGGCGGCGGGATAGGAATACCACCCATGCTAGAACTTGCAAAGAGGCTTAAATGTGAGAAAACCATTGTAGTAGGTTACAGGGATGCGGATACCTTCCTTGATAAGGAGCTTGAAAAATACGGAAAATTGGTAATAGCAACCGATGACGGGTCCATAGGGACAAAGGGCAATGTAATTGATGCCATAAAAGAGCAGGAAGTTAAGGGATCCGTTATATATGCATGCGGACCTACACCGATGCTTCGCGGAGTCAAGGCATATGCAGAAGAGACAGGATCGGAAGCCTATATATCAATGGAAGAGAGGATGGCCTGCGGAGTGGGTGCATGTCTTGGATGTGTATGCAAAACCGTGGATATCGATGACCATTCCAAAGTCAGGAATAAGAGGATATGTAAGGACGGTCCGGTATTTAATTCCTCAGATATTGAATTATAAGGATTAAGGTAAATGGATACAAGAGAAGATATCATCAATATGTCAGTAAATATAGCGGGTGTTGAATTCAAAAACCCGGTCATGGAGGGGTCAGGAACCTTCGGCTCCGGGATGGAATACGGTGAATTCGTCGATTTAAATAAGCTGGGAGCAGTAGTTACCAAAGGTGTTGCGAATGTGCCATGGCCCGGTAATCCCACTCCAAGAGTGTGTGAGGTATACGGAGGTATGCTTAATGCCATAGGGCTTCAGAATCCGGGTATCGATACATTTATTGAAAGGGATCTTGCGTTTCTTAAGAACTATGATACAAGAATAATCGTAAATGTCTGCGGGAAAACTGTCGGTGACTACCTTGAAGTGGTTGAGCGGCTGTCGGATGAAGCCGTAGACATGCTTGAGATAAATGTATCCTGTCCCAATGTTAAAGAAGGAGCCATAGCCTTCGGACAGAAGGCAGAGGCTCTGTATGATATAACGGAGCAGATTAAGAAAAAGGCTAAACAGCCTGTTATAATGAAGCTTTCTCCCAATGTAACGGATATTACAGAGATGGCAAGGGCGGCAGAAGCGGCAGGGGCTGATGCGTTATCTCTTATAAACACGATAACCGGAATGAAGATAGACATACATAAAAGGACCTTTGCCCTGGCCAATAAAACGGGAGGCCTGTCGGGACCTGCAATTAAACCGGTTGCCGTCAGGATGGTATATCAGGTATCGCAGGCTGTTAAGATACCGATAATAGGTATGGGAGGAATTGCAAATGCCGATGATGCCCTTGAATTTATCATGGCAGGAGCTTCAGCGGTAGCTGTCGGAGCAATGAACTTCCATGATCCTTATACAACGATAAAGGTTATAGATGGAATAAAGGATTACATGAATAAGTATAAGGTAGATAGTATAAGAGACCTGACAGGCTGCGTCAGATAGACAGTAAATTATTAAAAAGGAAAATCAAACAACAAAACACGCAGGGAGCACCTGCGTGTTTTCACTACTCAAATTTCAGGGAAATATGGTAGTATTCTGCTATTGAACCTGGGACTCCTTAGCCCAGTTGTCGAAGCCTTCCATTACCGCATCATAGGTCTTATGCGATATATCAGGAAGATCCCGGCCCCATGACTTGGTTGCCTGATCAAAGCCCTTCTTGAAGGCATTTCTCATGTCTTCGATCTTGTCGGGATCACCGCCCGTCAATGCCTTGGCCATTTCAAGGATCCTGTCTGAGGTATTCTTTACCCCGTAGAAACCATCTTCTGAAATTGCCTTCTTAGCCTCTTCCTTGGCTGCTTCGGATACCGTAAATTTACCGCTGGCCAAAAACTGCCATATACTGTCTTCATTATCCCCGTTAGCAGCCTTAAATGCAGACAACTGGTCGGATAAGGTATCATGGACCATATCAAGAAGCCGCTGTTTGTTGGCTTCCTGGTCAGCCTTAAGCTGTTCAACAAGAGCGGTGTTTGGCTTATAGATCACACCGGACTTATCAAGAGCCTTCTGGCCTTCAGCTGATTTCTCGTATATGACACCTGTTTCTGCAGCCTTACTTGCAGAAGAGGAGGTAGTTTCTTCGGCTTTCTTTCCTTCGGATTTCCTGGCAGAAGTATATGCGCTGTAAGCATCGATCTGAGAGTATCCCTGAATTCCGTTCACACTCATAATTACCCTCCTTGGTGTAAATAGATAAAAATAGGTTTCATCTTATATATCGGTGTTTATTAGAATTTAATTAGCTTTTTTTAAAAATAAATGATATTATTTTTGTATACAATGTGCAACGAAAATTAAGGACATCGAAAGTTGAAGCATTATATGGACCGGACAAAACTAAAAGCATACGCAAAGATAAATCTTTCTCTTGATGTTACGGGCAGAAGGGATAACGGTTATCATGATGTCAGGATGATAATGCAGACTATAGATCTTTTTGATGAGATAACCATAAACAGAGACGAGAAAGCCTGTGCAGATGACCGGATAGTTCTTGAATCTGAGTCAGGAGAAGTGGCACCAGATAAGAACAATCTCATTTATAAAGCTGCGGGACTTATTATGGATGAGTGCCGTATTAATGATGCAATAAAGATTTCTTACAGGAAAAACATACCGGTGGCAGCAGGAATGGCAGGAGGAAGTACTGATGCGGCAGCGGTCTTTAAGGGAATTAATGAACTCTTTTCCCTTGGGTTAAGTGACATTGATCTGTGTAAAATGGGGGTGAGCATAGGGGCAGATGTACCCTACTGCATAATAGGAGGTACGGCCTTGTCGGAGGGAATAGGAGAGATATTAACTCCGCTTGCACCCATGCCGGATTGTCATGTTCTTATAGCCAAGCCCCCCATAGGAGTTTCAACAGCTTATGTCTATAATGCTTTTGATTCTCTTACAGAGAAATACCATCCGGATGTTGATGCTATGAAAGATGCAATAGAAAATAATAGCATAGTAAAAGTTGCTTCTTTGTTGGGTAATTCGCTTGAGGGAGTAACAATTAAGGAATACCCGATAATAAATAAGATTAAATCATTGATGTTGGGTAATGGAGCCCTCGGTGCTCTGATGAGCGGAAGCGGACCAACTGTTTTTGGACTTTTTGATGATATGATCATAGCAGGAAAAGCTGAAGCGAGAATAAGGGAAGAAGGAATTGCAAAAGATTTACTGCTTACAAGGCCTTTCAACTTGAAACAGTAAAAGGCAGGAGGAGCTGCGAATGGAAGAAAAGAAACTTCAATTGATGATCGATGATTATCTGCCGTTAAGGGACGTTGTATTTAATACCTTAAGACAGGGAATCCTTAAGGGAGACCTTAAACCGGGTGAGAGGCTTATGGAGATACATCTTGCAGGTAAACTGGGCGTGTCAAGGACTCCTATAAGGGAGGCTATCCGCATGCTTGAACTGGAAGGACTTGTTACGATGGTACCAAGAAAGGGAGCAGAGGTTGCAAGGATCAGTAAGCAGGATCTTAGGGATGTTCTTGAAGTAAGGAGGTCTCTTGACTCACTGGCTGTAAGTCTTGCCTGTGAAAGGATAACGGATGAAGAAAAAGAAGACCTTAAAAATGCCGAGGATGAATTTGAAAGGGCAATAGAAACTTCCGATGCCACAACAATTGCTGAGGCCGATGTAAAGTATCATGATGTAATACTTAAGGCCAGTAAAAACGGAAGGCTTATGCAGATGGTAAACAACCTTGCGGAAAGGGTATACAGATACCGGCTTGAGTATATAAAGGATAAGAGGAACCATGCCAGGTTAATCGAGGAACACCGTAAGATAATGAAATATATAGATGAGGGTGACAAGGTAAATGCCTGCAGCATGATAGAAATGCATATAGACAACCAGGAGAAGAACATAATCAGTCAGTTGGATCTGTAGGCTT
>JBGUQP010000006.1:0-4250 GCA_045131145.1 Lachnospiraceae bacterium
TCATCATTATGTCAAGATAGTTGAGCATATAGCGTTCAAGTTTGGGCGGAAGACACCTTTTTGCCCCTGCCATATAATCTATCATGATCCTGGTCACCTTAAGCTGCTGATCGATCCTCTTCATCATGATGTCCTCATTAACTGACTGGCCCTCACGTCCAATATAGTATCGGTACAGATTAACGTTCATATAGTACATTGTCTTTACATTCGTGAGCGGTTCAAAAACAAAAATATTGTCAACATAAAAGGTATGCTCCGGAAGAACCATCCCGCATTCACGAAGAAGCTTAGTCCTGTAAATAACCGAATGCATCAGAAGGTACTGCCCCTTCTTGAAATGTCTTACATCATTCCAGGTAAACATCTCATCAACCGGCAGGGCTGACTTATATGTCATGACTTTCTTATGTTCCTTGCCCTCCTTCTCATATACAAAGTTACAGATCATAAGGTCAAGAACCTTATTTCCCCCTGCAAGATCCTTAAGCTTATCCAGCACCTCAAGATATGCGCTCTCCTTAAACCAGTCATCAGAATCAAGCACCTTGAAGTACATACCAGTCGAATTCTGAATACCCGTGTTCACCGCGCCTCCATGGCCCTTGTTTTCCTGGTGAATGGCCCGGACTATCCCCGGATACTTCTTCTCATATTCATCGGCTATTTTCCCCGTGTCATCCTTAGACCCGTCATCAACTATAAGTATCTCAACATCATCCCCGCCCGGAAGCAGGCACTCAATTGCCTTTCTCATATAGTCCTGTGAGTTGTAACAGGGGATTGTAATGCTCAAAAGCTTCATATCTGTGTTAATCTCCTCTTGATCTGATAATCGTTATCTGCCTATCTTAATCGTGAGCTTTCATATCTGGCCCTCATCTTAAGATGGCTTAATATCTCCTTGTATTTTTCCTCAAGTGTCTCACCCGTAAGATTAAGGTCCATTATAGTGGCTACATTATCTATATTGCTCTCATCTATGGTCTTCCACATATCGGTAAAGACATCCAGCTTCTCCTCGTAGGTATCTGCATCCAGAAACCTGTCGAGAAAATCGTCAGCCACAGAGGCTGTCTCTTCCTCATCTTCGTCTGCGGGGGCTGTCTCTTCCTCATCTTCGTTCGTGGGAGCTGTCTCCTCCACATCTTCATCCGGCATTTGTGCCGCATCGTCGGAAGCATTATCCTTCGTATCTTCATCTTTCCCACCGGACTCTTCCTGATCCTTTGAAGGTGACTGTGCCCCTTTATTCTGTCCCGTCGCAAGGGCAAACCGCCACTTCTGCTTAACCTCCGGATACTTATCGTGATCAACCTCAGATAGGAACATATCAAGAGGACGCGCATAAACCTCATCCGAACCGAAAAGAGCCTTGTAAATAACGAACTTCTCTCCTGTCTCCGAATGTTTTGCCACAGTAAGCACCTGATAATAGGTACCCTTAAAATGTTTATAGACCTGTAACGGTTTTGGATTATCTCTCATATTGTTCCTCCTAAGAAGCGTATTTGATCAAAAGCATCTCAACTCCGATAACATCACTTATCCGTCCCTGTTTAAATAGGGCTTCCGTTTCAATGCAATCTGTAACCGCAGCCTTTAAATACTCATGCGTAAACCTTGAAGACACCGAAATATATCGTCCGACAAAATACGGACTTATACCGCATGTTTTAACTATATCATCCTTGCTGCCGCCATCTGACTTTATCCCCTTGACCCTTAACATAAGGTTAAACTCACGGGCTATCAGGGACAGAATCTTCATAGGGCTCTCTTTAAGGGCTGTAAGATCGTAGTAAAGCTTCAGTGCCTTTCGTTTGTTTTTGGCTGCGATGGCACTTACCATTTCAAAGATATCATTGTCGATGTTTTTAACACATATCTCCTTAACATCATCCTCGTCGATGGACTTATGGGACAGCCTGTAGCATATTAACTTCTCTGCTTCGTTATTTAGCCTCATCATATCATCCCCGACATACTCAAGCAGGGTGTCCATGGCTCTTCTAGTAATATTAAGTCCACTGTCCGAAAACTTCTTAAGAAGCCATTTTACAAGTACCGTCTCATCCGTTCTCTTGAATTCGATGACCCTTCCAAGCCTCTGCACTGTTTTGAAGAGCTTGTACCTTTTATCAACCAAAGCCTTGTCATACTTACGTTCTTCGGATTTTTCACCTTTAAAGCATTCAACAAAGATCACATATGTTGTCTCCGGCAGATTCTCAAGATATGTTGCCAGTCTGTCATCCGAGGATTTGAACATTCCGGTATCTTCAAAAACGATAACCTTCCTTTCGGCAAAAAAAGGTATGGTATCGGCATACTCTATCACGGCATTTATATCGGGGATCTCGCCTGAATACTTCTTGAAGTTGATCTCATCATCCTTATCCACAAGGGCATGCACCAGCTTGTCCCTGTACTGATACATAAGATACGGCTCAACCCCCATGAGCAAATATATGTTCTTTATTTTGTTGTTCTTTATATCAGAGTCAATACTTTTCATGCAGGTATTATATCATAAGAAAGTCAGCCATATAAACATTTTCAGGATTTAAAGAGCATCCTGTATAATGCGGGGTTTATATTCATCTCGTCAAGCATCGGGACTAGTTCTTTCCGGGTTTTGGGCTCATTCGTTGTTTTGCCCTTTCTCTTTACCGCCCTGATCAGAATATTTTTAGGGGTATGTTCCATGTCTATAAACTCAAGCAGCTGAACATCATATCCGCAGGCATCAAGCAGCTCTGCCCTTACTCCGTCGGTAATAAGGGCAGACATCCTCTCTTTTATGATACCGTATTTCATTATGGGTGCAAGTATTGATGAATCGATCTGTTTATTTACCTCATGCTGACAGCAGGGTACCGACAAAATGACACCGGCCCCCCGTTCTATCGCATTATATAAAGCATAGTCCGTTGCCGTGTCGCAGGCATGCAGGGTGAGCATCAGGTCACAGCCCCCCGCCTCTTTATCAAAATACTCGGCAACATCACCACAGACAAAGTCAAGCTTCTCATACCCGTATTTATCCCTGAGCTCATTGCATTTGATAATAACATCTTCCTTAAGGTCAAGACCTGTTATCCGTACATCATATCCTTTCAGTTCCTTGAGAAAATAATAGACAGCGAAAGTAAGATATGATTTGCCGCATCCGAAGTCAAGGATCCTTATCTCTCGGTCCTTGGGAAGGGCAAATGTTATATCATCAACAAATTCCAGAAAACGATTTATCTGTCTGTACTTATCGATTCCGGACTTTACTATATGCCCGTCTTCCGTCATAAGGCCCAGATCGATCAGAAAGCCAACCGGCTTTCCCTCTTCAAGTATCCGTTTCTTCTTACGGTCATGGGCAAGGGATGTTTTCGGGAGCATCCTGTCTGCAGCTTTATCAGATGTTCTCTTTATCTTCAGGCTTAGTTCGCCCTTCCTGTTAACAAGACCGGCTGCGCTTGCATCGTCTGCCGCAAGTTCTATTTGAACATAATCCCTCTCCATAAGGGCCATGATCCCGTCAACAAGACTAACCTTATCAAGATTCTTATGCAGGGCCTTTGGACCATCATATAAGGTTTCCTGAAACATAAGATTCCCTTTTATCATCACAGGTCTTATCCTGATCTTTGAAACAGTGTTTTTCTTATCTCTCGGCCGGCTTATTACTATATGATCAAGACCTTCGTCTGCATATTCTGTTAGTAATTTCCTAAGTTTATCCATCTTATCCCATCCGTCCCATCTGAACGGTTTCCTAGTGATTCTGTTCCGTCTGCAGATTTTCCCAGTCTATCTTCTCGTTCCTGAAGAAGTATTCCCTGTCATGGTCGCCTATTTTACGTATCACCCTGCAGGGATTGCCATAGGCCACAACATCTGAGGGCAGGTCTTTGGTCACTATGCTCCCGGCTCCTATTACAGTATTATTTCCGATACTGACTCCGGGGCAGATAACAACACCGGCTCCTATCCATACAAGATTACCGATATGTACATCCTTATTGTACTGAAGCTGCTTCTTTCTGAGGAGAGGATCGATCGGATGGTTGGCGGTTGCTATGGTAACATTGGGACCAAACATTACATCATCCCCGACATAGATGTGCCCGTCATCCACGATCGTCAGGTTAAAATTGGCATAGACCCTCGAGCCGAGATGAAGATGGTGACCTCCCCAGTTGGCTCTGAATGGAAGCTCTATATAGCAGCCTTCTCCGCACTCAGCAAAAACC
>JBGUQP010000007.1:0-7111 GCA_045131145.1 Lachnospiraceae bacterium
TTTAAGCATGATATGGCGGTTCCGGGTTTTTGCAAATATATCTGCCCCGCCGGTACTTTTGAAGGTGCGATGGCCCTTCTGGCCAATAAAAACAACAGCGGGTTTTTCGGAATGCTCGGCATTTTGTTTACCCGTAAGTTTGTCATAATGCTCATTATAGGACTTGCATGCGTTTTCTGCTACAGGTCCTTCTGTCGTTTTTTATGTCCCTTAGGCGCCTTGTATGGAATGTTTAACAGGCTTGCCCTTATCGGCGTAAAGGTTGATACGGACGCATGTAACGGATGCGGTCTGTGCGTACGCAGATGTAAGATGGATGTCAAGCGGGTCGGCGATCATGAATGTATCCACTGCGGACACTGCATCGACACCTGCGCTCAGGGCGCGCTCTCAATAAAGGCGGGAGAGTTCACCCTTAAGGCTTCCTCGAAGGGATGCGCCGATGACACGGAGCAGACGGCAGAAAGAAGAAAAAAGATCGAAAAGATCGCCTGGACGATCGCCCTTGCCGTGCTCGTATTTGCGCTGTTATGGTATAACGTGTTTGCGGGCAGTAAGGATAAGAAGAATGCAGGCACCGATACGACGGTATCACAGACTGCCGGCAGTGATGTCCTGCCGGAGGAGCCTTCGGATATCCGGCCTGAAGAGAACGGATCGGGTACGGACGCATCCGGGGATATAAGCGGACAGGATCCTTCTCTTAGGTATGAGAGCAGTGCGAAGATCGGATATAATGTCGGCGACCGGCTTGAGGATTTCACGGTAAAATGTCTTGATGGCACCACCTTTACCTTAAGTGAATATAAAGGGAAGGTCGTATTTATCAATCTGTGGGCGACCTGGTGCGGCCCCTGTGTTGCGGAACTGCCGTATTTTAATGATTTTTATCATGAACATGGAGATGATGTTGCCATGCTCGCCTGCCATTCGCCTTCCGTAAGCGAAGATGTTGAGGAATTCCTTGCTGATAAGGGATGGGATATCCCCTTTACGATAGATGAAGACGGTGAAGGAATATTCAGGGTGACCGGAGGCTCCAATACGCTTCCTCAGACGATAGTGCTAAACCGGAAGGGGGAAGTCATATTTAACGAGATCCGTTCCGTGAATCCCGAAATGCTGAATAAGCTGTATGAACAGGCAGCGGGTGATGAGACCGCCATCGAAGCACGGGATAATGGTATGGAAGATGAGTCTGTAATCGAAACGGCAGATGAGGACACGACGGATAATGACAAGGCAGAAGAGGCCGCATCCGCAGCAGAGGATAAGGATACGGCGGAAGGTGATGATAAGGAAGCTTCCGCAGAATCCGGAGATGAAGATATCCCGGATGAGCAGAATGAAACGGAACAGGAAGAGTATGCTCCTTACGGGCACAATGTCGGTGACCGCCTTCCTGACTTTACCGCCAAGTGTCTTGACGGGAGTACCTTCACGCTGTCGGATAATATGGGGAAGACCGTCGTGATACACCTGTGGGCGACATACTCTAAGGACAGTATTGAAGGGTTAAAGGAACTTGATGCCTTCTGCAGGGAACAGGGGGATACTGTTGCTGCTGTCGCAGTGCACAACCACTACAGTTCGGGGAAAGCAGAAGAATATGCCAAGGACATTGATGTGCCAGTAGCGGTCGACAACGGGGAGGAGGAAATATTTAAGCTTACCGGCGGCTCGATGATGGTTCCGAGGACCATAATCCTTAACGAACAAGGCGAAGTGGTTTATAACGGGAAAGGACTGCTTACAAAGGAACAGCTTGAAACATTTTTATAGAACGGCTAATGAAATTTAGACCGCTCTAAAGGGTTTACAGGTAACCGTATTCCGTTGGAAAGTGTAAGGTGAAAAAATGAAAGAGATCTTATATGGTCCCGGCTAATGTAACTGTTGCCACACCTTACTATCTCCCGGAACGGAGCCAGCCATAATGAAAACTGATTGATGGTATCAGCAGCCTTATATTTCCGGTCATCGGTCAGATATACTGTGAGTCCAAAGCCCTTTTTGTCCGCGATCGCACATATGAATTCTTCCGGTTTAACAAAAAAAGTTGTATCATTACATCTTATCTCCAAAAGAGGTACCTTATTGAACTCGTGAGATACAGCAAGATCCACAAGTTCTGATATATCGGAAGCTGTGATCGGTTTGACTTTTGTAATGAATCCGGACCCCTTAAGATCTTCTGACTGCCCAGGAGAGCACATCATAACGATAATGGCATCTATTCCTGCCTGTTTGATCTCATTTGCGATCGCCATGCCGTCAAGTTCCGAATCCGCTGATGCCGTGATAAGAAACAGAGTATAGCGGTTAGGCGTTTTCATAAGAGAGTCTTTGCTGCCAAATGAGTCAAAGTACAAGGGATTTCCCTTGGATTTCTGAAGGCTGTTCTCACGCTCAAGCAGGCGTTCGATTTGTTTTCTGTCTGCTGCGTTATCATCGCAGACTGCAATATAAAGTGCCATGATCACCTTTCCAAAAAAGATTTAATGTCCATAGATGCATTGTATTGTATCATATCTGCATTAGAAACTCATCCATATTCAGCGTATATTACAAATAAAAATGATATGATATAATTAAAACCATAAAAAGGCAATGAGAACTATATACGGAGGCAGAATTAATGGATACGAATAACGTACTTGGCAATGTTAATATCTTAGATGACAGCTCTGATCCGGCATTGGAGCGCCTTGATAAGTTCGCCGGGGATATAGTGGTTAAAAAGTCCTGTTATAATTTGGGATATCCGGTTAACCAGAAGAGCAAGCTGGTTGGTTTTTACAAATGGCTTTCGGGAAGCGGGGTCAATCTTGCGATGGTCAATAATGCAGGGGATCCTTTTGCTATCCACGCATCTCTCCCCAATTCTCTTGATTTTGAAAGGGAAGTCATTGAACATTTCGGCCCCCTTTACGGCTATGACTTAAATGACCTGTGGGGGATCGTTACCTTCAGCGGAACGGACGGGAATAACCACGGTATATATTTCGGGTCGAAATATCTGGAAAATAAGACAGGTGTAAAGCCCGTAGTATATGTTTCCGATGCGGCTCATTACTCCACCATGCGGCTTGCCAATGTGCAGAATCTTGAACTGCGCCTTATACCGTCGGATGTTCATGGCTGTATGATACCGGAGGAACTTGAGAAGTCACTGGTACCGGACAAGCCGGCTCTTATTGTTTATGCCATCGGTACTACTTTTAAGGGCGGAGTCGATGACCAGGACAGGCTCAATGCCGTTCTTGACAAATACCCTTCCATGGAGGTATACCGGCATATCGATGCTGCACTTTTCGGAAGCTACCTCCCTTATTCGGAATTTAAGGATGTTCTTAACCGTAAGGTTCATCCCTTTGATTCCATAGCGATAAGCGGACATAAGTTTTTCGGAATGGACGAACCGGCCGGCGTATTTATTACAACAATGGAGGTAAAGAATAATCAGAATCCCTTCTCCATATCATATTTGAATAGCAGCATGCCCATGATAAACTGCTCGCGGTCCGCCATGTCTCCGCTTAAACTGTGGTGGATCATTAAACACACAAGTGATGAAAGCTTCGCCGAACAGGCAAAAACTATGCTCGAAAATGCCGCATGGCTTAAGGAAGAATTGGAAAAACGCGGTGTTAAGGCATGGCTTGAGCCAATGTCAAACACTGTGTATTTTAAGCGTCCTGCTGAAGAAATATGTGAAAAATATCATCTTGCTCCCGATCATGATGACAGGCTGGGAGGGGATCTGTCGCATATAGTGGTGATGCAGCACGTAACGAAGGAACACCTTGCTCCCTTCCTTAGCGAAAACCTTACGAAAGCATAATGATATGAGAAACAAAAAAGTATTTTTAGTGTGTTTACTGATGCTGTTTACCTTGTTTGTAAACGCGTGCGGTACTGTGAATATAAATGTAAACACAGATATTCCCGTTCGCGATAAAGAGGTAAGGTCATCAGATTCGCCTGAACATACACAGGAAACAGCATACTCATATAAAGAATATCCGCTTGAAAGAAACGGGATAAAGCTGCATCTTGATTGTTTGTATGAAGGGGAGAAAGCCCCGGATAAAAGCATTCTGTTAATACATGGAGTAACATACTCTTCACATGAATTTGACATAGATTATGAGGACTATAGTCTTGTGAGGAGGCTCGCTCGGGAAGGATATGCGGTGTGGCGGCTGGATATCGCAGGTTTCGGACAGTCGGGACCGGTAGAAGACGGCTTTATGCCGGATTCCGATTATGCGGCAGATGATATAAACGCAGCAACAGAAGAGATCATTAAACTCACAGGTCAGGAGAAGATTGATTTACTCGGCTGGAGCTGGGGAACCGTGACGGTTGGCAGATTTGCGGCAAAACATGGCGGTCACATAAGAAGAATGGTTTTATATGCCCCGATATTAAGCGGTATCGGAGCCTATGAAGTTACGGAAGACTTCCATCATAACACATGGGAACATGCAGTTGATGACTTTCAAAAGGATGAGAACGGGGATTTGGATCTTGAGATGACCGATCCTGTCGTGATCGAACTCTTTAGTTCCAATTGCTGGCATTATGACGGGGAACAGAGCCCGAACGGAGGCAGACGGGATGTATGCGTGGATCCGTCGGAAGAACTGATCGATCTTAATAAGATCACAGTTCCCACACTGATCATATGCGGTGATAAAGATCCGTATCTTAATTACGAACTGGTAAAGGACTCGATCAGATCTCTGCCTGAGGGATCCGAACTGGAGATCATACCGGGAGGTTCACATGTTATTTATATTGAGAAACCCTTTTACAGAGATTTTCAGGACCGATTGATCGATTTCCTCGGAACCCCGTAAGAAATCAAGAAGTTCATACAAACATGGAGCTTGATGTTATGTCGGTCTTTCAGCTTGAAAAAGATAAAATCTATTTTCCGTTACCAAAATTGGGAGAACCTGACGGATTATTGGCTGTCGGAGGTGATCTAAGTATTGAGAGGCTTCTTTTAGCGTATTCAAACGGAATATTCCCATGGTACAATTCCGATCAGCCTATCATGTGGTGGTGTCCCATGGAACGTTTTATAATACGTCCGTCTGAAATTCATATTTCCCGTTCCATGAAAAAATACATGCGTAAGCACCATGTCGAATACCGTCTAGATCGTGACTTTGCCTATACAATGCATAAATGCCGTATTATAAGAGAATCGGAACCGGGAGGGACATGGATATCCGATGAAATGGAGGAAGCTTATTGCAGGCTGCATGATGCAGGCTTCGCCTTTAGCATAGAATCATATGTGGATGGCAGCATTGCGGGAGGCTTATATGGAGTTAATTTGGGGCACTGCTTCTTTGGTGAAAGCATGTATTCGGATTTGGAGAACGGTTCGAAGCTGGCTCTTATAGCACTGGCAAAAGTGTTGGAAGAACATGATTATAATATGATCGACTGTCAGTTCCATACAGACCATCTTGAAAGCATGGGCGGTGTGTACATAAGTTACGAAGAATATCGTAAACTCTTACCTAAATTATTAAATACCTGAAAGATGAAAAGGAGGATACCATGATGACAGACTGGATAAGACTATTTACTCAGAACAGCATACGGATCGAATCAGATGCGGGTGTCATATATGTGGATCCCTTCAATATGAGAGAAGAGCCTCATGATGCTGACTTTATCCTTTTAACCCACAACCACTATGACCATTTCTCTCCGGAAGATATCCTTAAGGTCTGCAAGGAAAGTTCTGTCATGATAGTTCCCGAAAACATGGAAAATGAAGCAGGAGAGCTCACGGATTCCGTTGATATGATATATACGGTTGAACCGGATATGAAAAAGATCGTGAACGGCCTCGAACTTGAAACTATCCCGGCATATAACAATTCAAAATCATTTCATCCGAAGAATGCCGGATGGGTAGGATATATCTTAACAATAGACGGTAATAGGGTTTATATTGCCGGTGATACCGATATGACTGAAGATAACAGGAAGGTTAAATGTGATGTGGCCATGATCCCTATAGGGGGAACATATACAATGGATGCTGTAGAGGCTGCACAACTGATAAACGAGATAAAACCCCGTATTGCCATTCCGACCCATTACGGCGATGTCGTTGGATCACCTAAGGATGCGGATACGTTTAAAGGGCGGGTGAATAATGATATTGAAGTAAAGATAAAGATGGAGTATTGATAGCGTGATCCTATCTGAAATTCAATGCGCTTCCATTGATCTTTTTACTCTCATATACATCTCTGTCCGCCTGTTTATACAGTTCTTCGAATGACCGCTTATCGCCCTCTTTAAAGAATACAGCACCGGCGCTGACACAGATTTCTCTGCCTTTAAGTTCCGGAATATCCAACTTGGCGATTTCATTAAAGACACGGTCCATTACAACTCTTCCGTCTTCTTCATCACTTAAATTCATAACATATACAGCATACTCATCACCGCCCAGGCGGAAGATGATATCCTCATCCCTGAAGGTGAGCTTTAACACATCCGCGATCCCGCGGAGAACCTTATCGCCGACATTATGGCCATAGTCATCATTGATATCCTTAAACCTGTCAACATCCAGGATGCAGAGCATTCCGGTTTTGGCGTTTGCCATGGCGTCGATCACTTTTCGTTCGCCGCTGCCGCGGTTCAGAATGCCTGTCATTATATCGGTGCTGGCCAGGATCTCAAGATTCTGCCGCTCCTTTGCCGAGGCCACGATGTCGTCAACGTTCTTAAAACCTGCCAGTATATCGCTGCCCTGAATATTGGAATTGATGAGAATATACGTAAACTGATAATAATGTACCTCGCCGTTATCCATAACACGGTAACTGGAAACATACTCCGGATTATTCAAAAGCTTGTTTTTAATCGTGTCTAAAGATATGGCATCATACATCCACTCCTGATCCTCAGAATACACACGATCCTTCACGTACTGTTTATAGAGCACATCGTAGGAATATACCTTTTCGCCCGCACCTTCCATACCTTTTGTAACATAGCCGTCAAGCTTTAAGATCACTACGCCACCGGTCTGAGGATTGATCTTGAAGATATTGTAGTAATCGCGGCT
>JBGUQP010000008.1:0-4038 GCA_045131145.1 Lachnospiraceae bacterium
CGCTTTTGTACTGGCTCCTGAAGGAGGGGTGGCGTATTATTTTCTTGAGAATGTAGCCCCTATAAACCATTTCTTAGGACCGCTTCTTTCGGTGATATCGTTGCTGTTTCTTGAGAAAACGGAGAAAATGTCAGTCAAGATCATCATATGGCCTGCTGTCTGCAGCCTCGTTTACGGCCTTGTATGCTTGATACTAAATGCGTTAAACGTAGTTGACGGTCCGTATTTCTTCCTTCAGGTGCACAAACAGCCGGTATCTGTTATAGTGACATGGTTTGGTATAGTGGCAGTACTCTGTATGATCCTGTCTGTATCGTATTATAAGATCAAGTGGAGGAGTAGGGAGTAGTATTTGGTTCCGGTGTTTTTAGTGTACCTTAAAATAGTTTGAGCGCCTATACATAACGTATGGGCGCTCATATATGTTATGCGGATCGTCAATCACGGACTACCGCTTATCGAGGTAAATACCCCTTTCCGGGATATATCGAGGTTATATGCATACGCATCGCCTCCTTTGCGAAACTCGTGTTACGGGGCTGGAAGCCCCGAAAACACTGTGTTTTTCGTTCGAGGACATGTCCTCGAACTGGTTTACTTGCTATCGTATAACTGACCCCTGAGGGTCTGTAATTCTAACTTCAGTTGCCGGATTTCTTCCTCCAGCTTTTTTATTCTTTTATCCTTTGCTTGTTTCAACATTCGCATCATGATAAGTGCTAACATACTCCGTGAAGAGATCCATCAGTTCATTCGTACAATCCAGTATTCTGGGACTTTCCACGGTCTTGATCTCTGCCAGGTTCTCTAATTCTCCTCTGTCACAGAGATGGATCTTCTTCCCGGAAATGTCGAAATCTTCAAGCCAAAGCGCCAATGCCTCGCCTATCCTCATTCCTGTCTCGAACAGAAGGGAGAGCAGGAAGTAATCTCTCAGGTTATGGCATGCCTCCAAAAGGACAACTGCATCTTCTCTCTTGATGGTCTTTACCACCCCCTTGGACACAGGGATCTTCAGCATATGGCTCTTTACCGGTTTGCTATCTGCAATCCCGTACAGGAAACTCCTATATGCCGGACTTGGATTCTTGATAAAAACCACCAACTTTTCGGATAACCGATTCTCCAGTCCGTCATGTCTCATCAGATAGTCGTAGAATGCTATCACCGTATCAACATGCTTGTTGATCGTTTCTGCAGCATGTGCGGGTTTCTCCCTGAACGCAACTATTCTCTTTTCAATGTCCGGGTTCTTAAGCCAACCAACAAATCTGGCCAGATCATCTATCGTTACCTCTTCGTACTGTTTTTCCCTTTCCTCCAGAAACTCAAAGTAGTGCATTAACTGTATGCACTCACCCTTGAGTGTATTCCTTGCGTAGCCGGCGGCATCCCTAAACTTCAGGAACTTCATCACCGGCTCCACTGGGAGACCATCTTCCCCGGCAAGGTAGTACCTTGTCCTCCCATCAGTGGTCTTGAACTCTACTGTCTTCATATCCATGCTCCTTTCTTTGATTTAGCATGGATATCATATATCAGTTCGAGGACATGGAGGACATCAAGGACATACCACGAGTTTCCATTGTCCTCCAAGGACACTAACCCTCCTTCGAGGACATGGAGGACACTACTTTACTAACACGAGTTTCCTTTCCTCGACAGGTATTATAGCATATTTATAGCCTAAATTTCATTTGGAAATTGGAGCGTAGGGGACTTTGCGGATTAACCAGGAACTCTTGAACTGGATAGGAACGGAAGTTATAATGGGTCATGGAATATTACCTTAGTCGGAGATTTTTATGAGAGGAATCTATACATCGGTAAATGATCTGCGGAAGCGGGTTTATGCAGAGGTCGCGAAGCTTTCATATGATTATAAGGACGGAGATCTGTCGCAGATGGACGAGATCCCGTATCGCATCATCCCCGGTGAGATGGTCGTCTACAGGGACAGTGTGTTCATAGAGCGTGCGATAGTAAGGGAGCGCATGAGGATGGCTATGGGTCTTACGCTGCGTACCGCAGCCGAGCATGCGCCGGTAACCCAGGGGGCAGAAGAATGCGTTAAGCCCGAGAAGTATTATCAGCCGCCCCTTATAAACATAATCAAGTTCGCCTGCCATGCATGCCCGGATAATGAGGTGAAGGTTACGGATGCCTGTCAGGGGTGTTTCGCGCATGCCTGCAAGGAGGTATGTCCGGTAGGAGCGATCACCATAAAGCATCGTAAATCCGTGATAGATAAGGAAAAATGTATTAAGTGCGGTAAATGCGTTCAGGCATGTCCGTACAGTGCCATAGTCAGGATGGAGAGGCCGTGCGTAAAGGCTTGCGGAATGAATGCGATAGGTTCGGATGAATACGGACGCGCGGATATAGATCAGGATAAATGTGTCTCATGCGGTATGTGTCTTGCAAACTGTCCGTTCGGGGCGATAGCGGATAAGGCCCAGATATTCCAGTGCATCCAAGCGATAAAGGGTGATGCGCCGGTTTATGCGGCTATAGCTCCTGCGGTAACCGGGCAGTTCGGTCCTGATTTTACACCGGAGAAGATGAGGCCGGCATTCAGGGCACTCGGTTTTGAAGATGTTGTTGAAGTGGCGATAGGAGCGGATCTGTGTACCCTGTCCGAAGCCAAGGATTATGTTGAGAATGTACCGGATAATATCCCATTCATGGGTACGTCCTGCTGTCCTGCATGGTCTGTCATGGCTAAGAAGCTCTTCCCTGAATATGCCGAATGCATTTCGATGGCGTTAACGCCAATGGTTCTTACAGGCCGCTTCATAAAGACGAGATATCCCGGCTGCAAGGTTGCCTTCATTGGCCCGTGTGCGGCTAAGAAGTTAGAGGCTTCGCGCAAGTCGATAAGGAGCGATATTGATTTTGTCCTGACATTCGAAGAAGTGATGGGAATGTTTGAGGCTAAGGAGATCGATTTCAGGTCCTTGCCTGATGATGATACGATGCACGGCGCGAGCGGTGACGGACGTGGATTTGCTGTAAGCGGCGGCGTTGCCGAGGCTGTGGTCAACTGTATAAAGGAGCAGTATCCTGATAAGGAGATAAAATATGCGAGCGCCGAGGGTCTTGCCGAGTGCCGTAAGATGATGGCTATGGCCAAGGCCGGAAAGTATAACGGATACCTGCTCGAGGGCATGGCATGTCCCGGCGGCTGCATCGCAGGCGCTGGAACGGTCCAGCCGATAGACAAGTCGGCGGCGTCCGTGGCTAAGCACAAGAGCGTGTCCACCCACGCTCATGCATATGAAAGTGACTATAGGGAACTGGTTGAATTCTTAGAAGAAAACGACCTTAAGAAGGATCCGCTATAACTGTTCTTTTATGGCCTTAAGAAGCTCGTCATATTCCTCAAATGCCGGGTACTGCGGGTAGTCCTTCATGATCTGTTCGGTGCTGCGGAACAGAAAGCCTGCCTTGCTGGCCTGTATCATACCGAGATCATTGAAGTAATCGCCTGCCGCTATTGTGTCAAAGCCCATGGATTGGAGAGCCTTTACTGTAGTGAGCTTTGATTTCTCGCAGCGCATCTTAAATCCGGGTATCTCACCACTGCCGGAAGCAATAAGTTCGTTGTAAAAAAAGCGAGGGATACCCTAATTTCTTCATAAGGGGCATTGCAAACTGATAGAAGGTATCGCTTAATATTATGACCTGAGTAAGGCTTCTCAGTTCATCGAGGAATTCTTTGACCCCGGGGACGGATCGATCGTTGCTATAGTATCCTGTATCTCCTTGAGTCCAAGCCCATTCTCCTTAAGGATGCCGATTCTGAATCTCATAAGCTTGTCGTAATCGGGCTCATCCCTTGCTGTTCTCTTGTGCTCCGGGATGCCTGTCACCTCTGCGAACGCGATCCATATTTCGGGTACAAGACCCCCTTCTATATCAAAACACACTACTTTCGTGAAAAAATCTTGGAATAATCAATTTTTGGCTCCTCTACAGTACATTTTTCAAATATCATATCTGTAAACGCATAGGGAAGCAGGCTTTCGGGTTGTATGT
>JBGUQP010000009.1:0-2100 GCA_045131145.1 Lachnospiraceae bacterium
CGTATACCGGCAACCTTCTCTGCGATCTCTTTGAATTCCCTGTGTATATCCCCGAACATTCCTGCCACCGATTTTATACCTGCCGTATCCGCAAAGAGCATATCGGCAACTGTTTTAACACTAAGGTCTTTTGCAGTATCAACACCCACTGTATCAAGACAGTAACCGGACAGATCCGCCACTGCTTCTCTGATCCGCTCACCCTTGAATTCCTTATCCACATCATTTCCCAATGCCGCGGCAGCCAGGGATGCAAGGAACTCCGATACCTTTTCGTTTCCTTCACCGGGAAGCAGGTTCATAAGAGCCGTTGTGGTGCTGATAAGACCTGACAGCTGTTCCATTGCAAATTCACGGTCAGCGGTTGCATTGATGATCTTACCGTTTTCATCGAACTTACAGGCATCAAGAAGAGCGAATGAAGAATGCCTTCCAACCGCATCTGTCCGGTCATTCTTAACATAAACGTTCTCTTTTGCGACCTGTGTGAGCAGCGAATTCACGTAGTCATTATGTGCGGAAACCGTCTTTATATTATAAGATGCATCACGCATTTTCAGTCCGTGAGCTCTGATGCATTCAACCCCGTAACCCTGTGGATCAAAGGCAAGGCAGGACCTGACCCTGTCCCGGTTCAGTATTGCCGTATAACCCGCCAGGTTCCCTCCCTTGCTGTGTCCCGTTACCGTAATGTCGTCATACATTCCGCAGTCATACCTGACAAAATCATCGGCCATTTTCTGTATATCGGTATCCTTCATGTAGGAACCCCTGACATTATCGGCCCATGCTTCATAAGTTCCGCCCGTACCACGGAATACCACGGCTGCCTTTCCTTCACTGTCGGGATCGGTAAAACAGGCTGCCCTGAGTTCAGGTTCATCTATGCTTCTGACAAGGCTTAAGCTCTTAAATTCTTCGGATGCATTATCCATTTCCTGAAGGAGCCTGCGGCACTCGGATCTTGTCATACATCCGCCTATCCCCAGATCATCCAGCTTGTTTTCGTCTATCCATCCGTTTTCCGACCTGCAGGAGTCAAGCATTTCATTAATGGTACCGTATTCGGTACATTTATCCAGATATAGATAGTTTGAAAGGAGCAGCAGTTCCTTTTCACTCAGTTCACTCATATTCCTACCTGTAATGCTGTCTGCCCCAGCTTCAGTATGTCTCCGTTTTTAAGCATCAGTTCCTGAAAAACCTTCTGTGAATTGACCCTTGTCCCGTTGGATGATTTTAAATCCTTCACATACCAGTTCCCGTCTACGACCGAAAGCTCGCAATGTCTGCCGGATACGGAGTCATCATGGTCTATTACTATATCACACAGGCTTCTTGACCGTCCGATGATAAAGCTTGCAGCTCCGCCCGCCCTGTAGATCCTAGTAGGGTCAAGGCAGTCTTCCAATACAATGTTATATCCTCCCTCTTCCGGTTCGAGAAGTCTTGTTTCACATTCACCATCTATAAGCCGGAAAGTTGTACAGTCAACGTCTTCCGCATCTACAGCTATCCTTGCCTCCAGTTCCTCCGTCCATGATCTGTCGCATCCCATCCGTCTTAATGCCTTTCTGTCCTTCCTGCCCTGTCTCTCCCTCCTGTGGGTAATGAAATAAATAACGACAGCAAACACTACCGCGAAAAGGACTCCCGTTAACGGTAAGATCACCGAAAACCCGATACCCGAACCGGAATCCCTGTTTCTTACTATGACATCGGGGTCGGTCAGTGATGCATAGTTTTCTTCCGCTTCCGTGCTTTTGACGTATTCGGTTACACTGCTGCTTCCGGCCTTGGCATTCTCCTTATCACTTTCTATAAACACAGGCTCTGTTTCCTCCGGTTCTTCAACAGTATCCATATTCATTTCCTCTTCTTTTTCATTCAGATCTTTGGATTCGGATTCCTCTGTCTCTTCAGCCTTTATTTCTTCCGCCTTTGCCTCTTCCGCCTTCATTCGTCCCTCATTTATCTTTTGAAGGATCTCATCACCCATTATCTTTTCGCTGCCGCCCTCCGAACCTTCAAACTCGGATAGTAACAGCTTACCCCTGCTGGTTGTTGCTATTGCTGACAGGTTTTTGGAAGGTGCAACAT
>JBGUQP010000010.1:0-3107 GCA_045131145.1 Lachnospiraceae bacterium
AGTTCGGGGTTGATTATGAAATGACCATCATTTCGGCCCACAGAGAGCCCGAAGAGTTCTTCGAATATGCAAACGGTGCGGAAGACAAGGGATTTAAGGTGATCATCGCGGGAGCGGGAATGGCAGCCCATCTTCCGGGCATGTGTGCGGCGATCTTTCCCATGCCGGTCATCGGTATCCCCATGCACACTACTTCTCTTGGAGGACGTGATTCTCTCTATTCCATAGTACAGATGCCCTCGGGTATTCCGGTGGCAACGGTTGCAATAAACGGAGGAGCCAATGCGGGACTTCTGGCGGTAAGGATGTTAGCCATGTCCGATGATGCTCTTCTTGCAAAGCTTAAGGAGTATAAGGCTGAGATGGCTGAGGGTGTTAAGGCCAAGGATTCAAGACTTAAGGAAGTCGGATATAAGAATTATTCTAAATAAGCTTAAAAACATATTCAAAAGGAGAAAAACATGGATTACAAAAGCGCCGGAGTAGACATTGAAGCGGGTTACAAGGCAGTAGAACTTATGAAGGAGCATGTCAAGACCACCATGCGTCCCGAGGTTCTGTCGGGTCTTGGGGGTTTTTCGGGAGCCTTTTCCCTTGAGAAGTTCAAGGATATGGAGAGCCCCACGCTGGTTTCGGGAACCGATGGTGTGGGAACCAAGCTTAAACTGGCATTCCTTCTCGATAAACACGACACCATAGGCATCGACTGTGTGGCCATGTGTGTTAACGATATAGCATGCGCGGGCGGCGAACCGCTGTTTTTCCTTGATTATATAGCCTGCGGCAAGAACGAGCCCGAGAAGATAGCTTCGATAGTGAAGGGCGTTGCTGACGGATGCCGCCAGGCGGGATGTGCCCTGATAGGCGGTGAAACGGCAGAGATGCCGGGCTTCTATCCGGAGGATGAATATGATCTTGCCGGATTTGCGGTTGGAATAGTCGATAAGAAGAAGCTTGTTTCGGGCAATGATATAAAGGCAGGAGATACAATAATCGGTATCGCTTCATCGGGAGTTCACTCCAACGGTTATTCCCTGGTCCGCAAGGTATTTCCCATGAGGGAATCCTGCATGATGGAGCAGGTATCATCTCTTGGCATGACTCTGGGCGAAGCCCTTCTGACACCCACCAAGATCTATGTTAAGGCACTTAACAACGTAAGAAACGCCGGTGTTACCATTAAGGGCTGTTCCCATATCACGGGCGGCGGCTTTTACGAAAATATACCCAGGATGCTTCCTGAAGGGATACGGGCAGTTATCAAGAAGGATTCCTACGACATGCTCCCCATATTCGACCTTATAAGGACAAGCGGAAACATTGCCGAGGAGATGATGTACAACACCTACAATATGGGCATAGGAATGATGCTCACAGTCGATCCCGGTGAAGCGGACAAGACCATTAAGGCTATAGAGGATGCAGGCGAGAAGGCTTACAAGGTCGGCTACACAGAAGCCGGTGAGAAGGGCGTGACAATACTATAATGAAGACACGGGGACGGTTCTTCTGTCTTCATTACAGGATAACAGGAGGCATACATGCTTAATTTGGCGGTTTTGGTATCCGGCGGCGGGACCAACCTGCAGGCCATAATAGATGCGATCGAAGCAGGAGAGCTGACCGGAGTTAAGATAGTTAAGGTAATAAGCAATAAGGAGGGCGCTTATGCCCTTGAGCGTGCGAAGAAGCACGGAATAGAAGCTGCCTGCATAAGCCCCAAGGCTTTTCCGACAAGAGATGAGTACTTCAGGAATATGGAGGAAGCGATTAAGGACGCAGGAGCGGATCTTTTGGTTCTTGCCGGATTTCTGGTTGTCTTATCCGACAGCTTCGTTAAGGCCTTTGCAGGTAAGATAATAAACATCCATCCCTCTCTCATCCCGTCTTTTTGCGGTGACGGTTTTTACGGGCTTAAGGTTCATGAGGAAGCCCTTAAGAGAGGAGTCAAAGTCACAGGCGCTACGGTCCATTTTGTTGATGAGGGTACCGATACCGGCCCCATCATAATGCAGAAGGCCGTGTATATTGAGAACGACGATACACCCAAAACCCTTCAGCAGCGTGTCATGGAGCAGGCTGAGTGGATCATACTTCCAAAGACCATACAGGCCATAGCTGACGGAAGGGTACATTTAAAGGACGGACATGCGGTTGTCGAGGCTGACAATCAAACAGCCTGATACCGTAAACAGGTGATGACGCGTGCCGGTACTTGGAAGAATCTTAAATGAACAGTAAGGAGAAAAAAGATGAAGGTACTTGTAGTGGGAGGCGGCGGACGTGAGCATGCCCTCGTAAGCAGCATAGCAAAAAGCAAAAGGGTCGATAAGATATACTGTGCACCGGGTAATGCCGGTATAGCAGAGCTTGCCGAATGTGTTCCGATCGGGGTAATGGAATTTGATAAACTGACTGATTTTGCCCTGAAAGAGGGAATAGATCTTACGGTAGTCGCACCCGATGACCCGCTTGTTGCAGGTGCGGTTGATGCCTTTGAAGCAAAGGGACTGCGTGCGTTCGGTCCAAGGGCCAACGCGGCGATACTTGAGGGAAGCAAGGCTTTCTCCAAGGACCTTATGAAGAAATACAATATTCCCACAGCTGCCTATGAGAACTTCGATAATGCGGAGGATGCGCTTAAGTATCTTGAGACAGCCGGGATGCCGATAGTACTAAAGGCTGACGGACTGGCCCTCGGGAAGGGAGTTCTTATCTGCAATACATTGGAAGAGGCAAAAGAGGGCGTTAAGACCATAATGACGGATAAGCAGTTCGGAGACGCCGGAAACAGGATGGTTATAGAGGAGTTCATGACAGGCCGTGAGGTATCCGTTCTCACCTTTGTTGACGGCAAGACGATCCGTCCCATGACATCGGCCCAGGATCATAAGAGGGCTCTCGACGGTGATCAGGGCCTTAACACAGGCGGTATGGGAACCTTTTCCCCGAGTCCCTTCTATACCGAGGAAGTGGATGAATTCTGCAGGAAGAATATCTACCAGCCAACGGTGGATGCCATGGCCAAAGAGGGAAGGGAATTCAAGGGAGTGATCTTCTTCGGACTTATGTTAACCAAGGACGGGCCCAGAGTGCTTGAGTATAAT
>JBGUQP010000011.1:0-12771 GCA_045131145.1 Lachnospiraceae bacterium
GACATCCCTCCGGTCACTCTTCACCGCCTATCAGCTTATCAAGGTAAAAGCTGGAATGCCTGTACAGCTCCTTATTGAGTTCATAAAAGCCATACTCTTCACACAGGGTTTCCTTATCGGAAAAAAGATTGGTCCCAAGGCCTATCCTGTCGCCCGGGATGGTATATCCCATTGCGGCAAGAGTCGTCGGCATAAGATCCATGGCTGTAAACTGCCTGTTCTTATATTTCGTATTTCCTTTATCGAAGCAGGCGTTTATAAAACAGTCGTAAGCTGTACGGTCATCCACCGGTATATCTTCAAGAAGGGTATTGAACATTGCGGGATGATCGCCCTGAATGACTATTACCGTATCGTCATACCAATCCTGTTTGGAACACCAGTCGACAAAATCAACAACCTGTCTGTCCGCACACTTTATAACATTAGCCATCTGCTGCGGGTATTCATTTTCACACAGCTCACAGATATAGCCGTCGTCAAAGTGCGTATCCACTGTCAGCATTGTAATATTAAAAGGCTGCCCGCTCTTTGATACCCTGTCAAGTTCCTTCTTGGCTATATCGTATAAAACCTTGTCCTCATAACCCCACCACACATTATAATCAGGAGGGATAAAGCCTCTGTTTATCGCTTCGGGGTGATCAAGCACATCAAAGTCTCCGTGATTTTCAAAAAACTGTTTTCTTCCTCCGAATTCTGCCTTGCTGCCGCATATGTATTCCTGATAGTAGCCCTTGTCCTTAAGTATGTCTCCTATCGTCACAACTGTTCTGAAATCGGAAAAAATAGCCGATCCGCCTGCCGGAGACAGCAGGGGAAGTGCGGTCTGCGAAGCAAATGTGGCAGCCGCCGTCCAATTGGTCCCGTTGACGTTTCTGAATCCGCCAAGCTTATCATTATCCGAAAAGCAGATGTTTTCAGCGGCCAGTTCCGTGAGGCCCGGAATATAGTTTATCTCCTTTTGTCTGCCGCCCGATCCTTCATCCGCGAACGAGGTTTCTATACTTTCAAGGTATATGTAAATAAGATTACGTTTCTTATCACAGTTTATGGAAGATATGTCAGGTTGTATGTAATGTTCCTCAACAAAACCGGACTCATCCTTTACACCCTTTATATAATCGGAAATCTGAAGCTGTCTGTCAACGTACAGGATGATGATGATCACGCATATTGTGCCTGCCGCAGCTAGTCCGCCGCATATATATTTAAAAATCCGGCGCGACTCTGATCTCTTAAGCAGTATTAAGAAAACAACCAAAAGAACGATCCATATCACAAAACCGGGAAGTGCTGCCTTTAACGCCTGAGATACTATATCCGTATTGGCCCCCTCAAGGGGTGATCTTATAGTATAAATGAAAATGGCATAGGTAATGTTGAGGGTGTTCTTATACCACCTGATCAGAAAAACACCACATGAACAAATAAAAAACACGATCGCGGCATATGCAACATACAATGCCTTCAAAGCTCTATTCATTTCCGGCCTCCGGTCAACTAAAACTGAAAATATACAAACGGCTGGGTATACACATCCTCACCGTATCTGCCAAACAAAATAATGAAAAAAAGCAAAAACATCATCACTGCCGCACGTACGGGATAGCTTTTCTCCATGAGGAAGACATCCAGGGTTTTTCCCCTGTTCTTACGTATCAGTCCGACTATCAGAAGTATTACTACGGCAGCGGCATTGATGATCATATCCCTGTCCGAAACAAGACTCCTATAGGTTCTTTCCGTAACAAACTGCCTGTAATCAGGACGTGTTATCGTATGAACAAAGTACTCAAGAGCAAGCTTTAAAGAGTTGGCCCGAAAGACAACCAGGGTCAGGGTAAAGGTACAAAAACTGATAACCGTTTCCAGAAATCTGACAGGCCCGTCTTCGCGTAATCTGAGGGCACCAAGAAGCCTGGCCCTGTAAGGTTTCCACACCCTGTTAAGGATCTGGAGAAGACCGTTAAGGCCTCCCCACACAAGATACTTGGCCGCAGCGCCGTGCCACAGACCGCTTGCAAGAAAGGTGATAAAAAGATTGAAATAGTAACGCCTCTTGGAGCATCTGCTTCCTCCCAGAGGGATATACAGGTAATCCCTGAACCAGGAACTCATGGAAATGTGCCAGCGGTTCCAGAAATCTTTAACATTGCGGGCAAGAAACGGAGTATTGAAGTTCTCCATAAGGTGAATGCCCATCACCTGTGCTGCTCCTATGGCAATGGTTGAGTATCCCGCAAAATCACAGTATATCTGTATCGAGAAGCAGGAAACAGCCATTATCCGCATGGATGCCCCATATGCCGACTGGTCATTGAAAACCGGGTCTGTTATGATACTTAGCCTGTCGGCGATCACTACCTTCATAAAGAAACCCCACAGCATAAGTATAAGGCCCCTTATTATGCCTTCGTAATCCCACAGTTTCTCCCTGCCTATATTTCTAACCTGCACAAGAAGATTCCGGGATCTTTCAATGGGACCTGCCACAAGCTGGGGAAAAAAGGAAACAAAAAGAGCATATCTTATAATGTTATGCTCCGCTTCTATATCCCCCCTGTATACATCTATGGTGTAACTTACAGCCTGAAAAGTGAAGAAGGATATTCCGACGGGAAGAATAATATCAGGGATCACGGTCGACAGAACCGGTCCTTTATGTAATGTAAGTGCCAGAACGCGGTCAATCATTTCCGCAAGAAATCCCGTATATTTAAAATATACAAGCACACCCATATTGGCTGCCGTACACAGCAATAGGACAAGCTTTCTCTTCCGGATCGCCGCCCCCTTCTTCTTAAGGTCATCAAGCACTATCCCGGACAGATAAGTTACCAGTGTTGAAAAAATGAGGAGAAGTATATATGCGGGATTCCAGGCCATGTAAAAATAATAGCTGCAGGCAAGAAGCCATATACTCTTAGCCTTCTTCGGGAGCAGAAAATATACTATTACCGCGCATGGAAAAAAGACAAGAAATTTCCCGGAATTAAACGCCACTGCCACACCTCACTCAAAACTACAAACTAAACCAATATATTGTATCATGGTTGAAATCCAAACACAAGTATTGTATAATCACATGGGTTTGGCAGCGGGTGCCGATCAGATTTTATAATGGAGAAATCCCATGTTATTTAATTCTTTTGAATTCATGATCTTTTTCCCTCTGGTAGTTGTCATATTCATTATCATTCCGAAGAGATTAAGATGCATATGGCTGCTCATTGCAAGCTACTATTTCTATATGAGCTGGAATCCCCGTTATGCCGTTCTCATTGCTTTTTCCACACTGGCAACCTATCTGTCCGGCATCCTGTTGGAGAAAGCCGGATCTCAGGGATCCAAAAAGGCAGTTGTAGCCGCCTCTTTTCTATGCAACCTTTCAATACTTGCCATTTTCAAATATGCTGATTTTGCACTGGATACTCTTGGTGCTCTTCTTTTACGTGCAGGTATAAGCTTTACCGACCGAAGACTTGATCTCCTTCTTCCGGTCGGCATCTCGTTTTATACATTTCAGGCACTCGGATATACCATGGATGTATACAGGGGAACTATTAAGGCGGAAAAGAACCTCCTGAATTATGCCCTGTTTGTATCATTCTTTCCGCAGCTTGTTGCGGGTCCTATCGAACGTTCCGGAAATCTCCTTTTACAGATAAAACAGATAAAGGAAATTAAAGCCTTTGATCCGGATCGTATAAGAAACGGGCTTACCCTTATGTCCTGGGGGCTGTTCCAGAAACTTGTTATAGCGGACCGTGCCTCGATCTGTGTAAATAACATATATAAAAATTACACGGACTACAGTGGTATCGAATTATCGATAGCCGCCATACTTTTTACTTTTCAGATATACTGCGATTTTTCCGGTTATACCAATATCGCAAGAGGGGCCGCATCGGTCATGGGCTTTCAACTGATGGACAATTTCAGGCAACCCTATCTTTCGACAAATATGGTGGATTACTGGCGAAGATGGCACATTTCGCTGACATCCTGGTTCAGGGATTATCTGTATTTTCCTCTCGGCGGAAGCAGGAAGGGAACATTGCGTAAATATATCAATATTATCATCGTGTTTTCCGTAAGCGGTCTGTGGCACGGAGCGAGCATGCATTTTGTTGCCTGGGGACTTGTCAATGCCCTTCTTCAGATAGCACACTATCTTAAGGAGAGCCTCCTTCATGTTGTCATGAAGCTGCCGGAAAAGGACGGGGTACTTCTGCGTATCTTAAGAACATGTATCACTTTTATGCTGATATGCATGACCTTTATATTCTTTTCTTCATCTTCGATCAGGATGGCATTGGACATACTGTACAGGATATTTACACGTCCCGTCACTTTTATGTTTTCCGGATTCGGGATCGACAGCCGGGACTGCATTGTTCTTATTATGGCGCTTTTGATCCTCCTTATTGTAGATATGATACACGAATCCGGTATTTCCATTACCGGATATATAAATAAAAGACCACTCTGGATCAAATACGTGTTATATACGGGTATGATATGGTCCCTGATACTTTTCGGTATATACGGGACAGGATATGATACGGGACAGTTTATCTATTTTCAGTTTTAGGGCAGGAGTCTGATCATGAAAGGAACGGTTATAAAAAATACTCTCTGCATATTGATATTTCTCTTTATCCTTGTCCTGACAGGCAAGCTGCTTCGCTATGCCTTAAATGATGATACAGAGTCATATACGCGTGTTACATTCCATGAGATGTATGCACAGGACAATATTGACATCCTGTTTTTGGGAACATCCCATTGCATGCACAGCTTCGATCCCAAACTGCTCGATAAGGAACTTCACCTAAATACCTTTAACGCCTCATCGGCATCACAGATGCTCGACGGATCCCTTATGGTCCTGAAAGAAGCAGATAAACACAATGATATAAAACACGTGTATCTTGACCTGTTTTACAATAACTCTTACGATATCCATAAAGACAGGACACAGATGACCTCCACCTACATAATATCCGATTACCTTAAGCCTTCCCTCAGCAAGGTGTTATACCTGCTTAATGCGTCCGGAAGTGAGCACTACGCCAACAGCTTTATCGTGGCCAGGAGGTGTTGGAAAAAACTGTTCGATCCCGTCTATATCCGGGATCTTATTTCCAGGAAGCTTAGCAGTGATTACAGGAAATACGCCTATACCTATATAACACATCCGGAATCCGAATATGCGGGAAAAGGGTATATAAAGAATCATCCAAGGGCAAAAGAACCCGGTTTCTTCGACTCATGGGGTTTTTATCCTGCAGCGGTGGAAACCTTCTCCGAAGATTATAAAAACGATCTCATCAATATCATCGATTATTGTAAAAAACATGGTATAGAGCTTACCCTGATCTGTGCTCCGACATCCGATTTCTGTCTTACCGCTATCGGTGACTATGACGATTATATTGACTGGGTACAAAAGATTGCCTCAGAAAGAGGCATTGACTATTATGATTTTAATCTGTGCAAAGAGCAGTACTTTCCCGTAACATCAGATGTATTTGTGGATCCGGTCCACCTTGATCACGACGGAGCGGTCAGACTTAATTCGGCCTTTTGCTCCCTGGTAAAGGGTGAGGTTTCCTATGATGAAATGTTTTATTCAAGCTACAGGGAAAAACTCGATCATACAGATCCTGCTGTCTTTGGCATAACTTATACGAATGAATATGCAGATGACGGGACAGTAACGAAGAACTGCCGTATAGTAAGCAACCGTGAAGATGAACTTGAGTATGAGATAACGGCATCCTTAACGGACGGTTCAAAGCTCCTACTGCAGGATTATTCCAAAAACATTTCCTTTGTTCTGGACCCCGGTCAGAAGGGAACAGTTACCATAAGCTACAGGGGTGTGGGTGAATCCATGGGGATAAAGGGAACGGCAGAGTTCATCATTCCCGATCAGACTTAAGATATTCTTCTCTCGCATCATTTGTCCACTTGATATTATCAGGCAGGATGGTATTTATCCACTCATCGTACTCTCTGCGCCATTTGTCATATCCACTGTCATTGCGCCTGTCGGGCAGGTCATAATTATCGTGGATATATTTTCCCAGATATGCCGTATTCTTAACGGCTCCCGTGATCGTATAATGATTGTAATCCATTGAATAATCCTCTGAACCCCTGATCCCGATCTCATCTAAATATTCATGCATATCAAGATAATCATAGCCCTTATCCGTTAGATATGCCTGAAGATATTCCGCCCTTCCCATTGCCTCTTCCTTGTCTTCCACAGGCCAATATGGGTCCGTGATGAACAGGACCCTGATCCCCAAAGAATCAATTTCACGTAAAAGGTCATCAAGAACCTCCTTTTCGGCATCGGTTATGGGATATTTATCGGCAGGAACGTTTATATCCGTGTATTCATCCGGATATCCGACATCTATCTGAAGATTGGAATACCCCTTATAAGGGGTTGATCTGTTCCAGTTCCAGTTCTTTATCTCGGGAGCAGGATTTGAATGATAGTACATCAGGTCAAAATAATAATTCATCCTTTTTTTCTTATCATGGATCACGCTGCCTATAAGATCCGCCCTGTTTTTCGATATTTTAAACCCGTCTATGTTATATCGCATGATCTGGGCATTATCCTGCCCGTTTTCCGCTATATATGCATTCATAAAGGGAGCCGTATCTATTATATACAGCTTCGGGGACTGAGTCTTTCTTATCTCTCTTATGGCATATTTCATCGTATCTTCAAGCATTACGTTGGTACAGAAGTCATATGCCGCAATACCGTAATCATCCCACATCTGCATGGGTGCGATCGCCGAAAAGGTACAGCTGGTCCCCACTACAACCACATCGACCGTATTGCTCTTTTCACTGTAGAATCCCATCATGTGCTCACGTGTGTGCGAGAGGGGTTCCCTGAAAACATAGGTCAGATGGATGAACAGATATACAAATATGATAATAAATGCGGATACTGCCGCAGTTCTTCTAAGATTCTTTCCGATCATAAATTCAGGTCCTTAATATCCTCAATGGAGCCGGTATAAGACTATACCGCCATATTCCGCAATCTTGCTCCCACCGTTTTTAATGCACCACTCTTCCCCGTCTCCCGAGGGAACGGTGGCAAAATACTTACTCCTCATTTTAACATTCTTCTCTTCCAGATAGTCAAACCATTCATCACCCAGAGTCATGTTGAAGGCATATCCGTCAGGAACTGCATAAAGGGCCCTCCAGGGAATGATGACGCTTTCACCGTCCACCTTGTCCTCATACATCCAGAAGACGGTATTATCCCATGACGGCTCTCCCGTGTATGTGAGCGGCATTATCTCTGACAGCTTCTCCTTCTGTGCATATATCTCATCAATATATTCACGGGACACGTAATTGCGTTCCCTGTTTGGAACCTTGGTCAGTGCATATACTAGTCCAAGCTCAAGCAGTACAAACAACCATTTGCGCGAACCGCTCTCTCCCGTCTCCATGGCAATAAACAGTATGCCCATAACAACAAATTCCGCAAGGTGGCGGTCAGCCGACCATCCGCTGAAATAAAGCGCCACTGCAAGGGTCATCAGGATATAATATACCGGCCAGAAGCACCTCCAAAGAAAGCTGTCCGTCAGCTTATCCCCTGATGATCTTTTTTTCCAGGTCAGGATAACAAGAAGGACCAGAAGAATGAAGATATAATAGAATGTAAAAAAGTTCCTGGCCCATACTTCATCAACAAAGAAGACAACCAACTGCTCGTAGGTGGCATAAAGTCCGTGTACCAGCCTTCTTATAAAGTCGCCGCCTCCCGCAAGAAGTGCCACCGTCACCTTACTGCAAAGAAAATATATATTGTCCTTGTTAAGCTCAAGCTTGGGGATGAGCCTGTCCGCAAAACCCCCGACAGGACTCCACGCACATAAATTGACCGCAATGAAAAAATAACCGTATACAGAAGCTGCAGTCAGTAAGGCTCCCGGAATTATAACCCTTTTTCCCTTTCTTTTATACCAGAAATACAATGCGGGGATCATCAGTCCCGCATAATACGGCCGCATAAGAGTAAGGAGAAACGCCAGGACAAACATTATAACGGTCTTATACCGCTTATTCTCCCGAAGAGACGAATAGCACAGTCCCAGATAGATGATCGAATACGAATAGCAGGTTACTTCCGGAACAACCGAAAACACTCCGTACATAAGAAAAGTGTAGGAGGAGAGAGCTATTGCGCAGAATATAGTCTGGTATTTTCCGGGACGGGCCAAAAGTCCAAAGAGAAAAACCGCAAGTATCAGCATAAATGCGTTGTAGAAAACCGCCTTTGTCAGGCTCCATCCAAACAGCCTGCCCAAAATGCAGTAATTGATAATGAGCAGCGGCGACCATGGTCCGAATGACAATGTCCTTGCCGACACTTCATAATAACCGAAAAAACCCTGCGGGATACCGTAATTTACCACACCGGCAACTTCATAATAATATATCAGTTCATCATTCTCCGCGGACGATATTGCAAGATCCTTTATTCCCACGCCTTCAAAAACAAATGTAAGAACAAAACAGATCAATACCACAAGCGCCAGAAAAAGGCCGGAAGCTGCGCCGGGATGTTTTTTCAGGTTCGAAATCATTCTTTCCTCCATACCTCAAATGTGTCATTGGAATGATCCAAAACATAATCATATCTGTCAAGGAAGGATTCTATCAAGCTTTTCTTTCCGGGATTTTCCGGTATCCCGTCTGCTTCAGACAGGGATCCCTTTATAACAAGCGGATATCCTGTAACACCCCTGTCAATCCCTTCCTCAATCCTTTCTATATCGGATGCCATATTCTTAACCGAATATGATTCCAGATCCGGCCATGGCATCATAACCGGAGTCATTTCAAGATAATATGCGATCGACGGTTTAAAGCCGTATGTGATAACTTCACTGCCCTTAAGCCCGTTATCGTTACGGTAATCCGTCAGATCCTGAAGGCACATAGCCCTTTCTTCAGACATTTTGATATCTGACAATACATGGCTTCCCGCTACCGAGAAACTTCTTGTACCTGTATTATAACCCTCCTGATATACATATGTCACACCAAACAGAAAGCACTGAATGAAGAACGCCGCCCCGGCCGTACACAGGACTACCGATACCTCATACGAATATTTACCGAACACTTTCTCCTTGACCATATCGGTCAGTGAGCAGACAACATAAGGAGCAGACAGGAACATGCTGTTCATGGCCACCGATATTCCCGTATTGCTTCCTACCGAATTGGTCACGATCTGCAGCAGAACCAGGCCCGCAAAGAGCTTTAAATCTGACGAAACCTTTTTGGACAGCAGGTCCCTCAGCGCAAACAACATGGCTGCATCCAGAAAAAGAGCCGCGGAAAGATATACGACTGCATAATGATGATAATTAAACTGGAGCAGATTTCTGTATATAAGAACAGCAAGCATCATAAATGCGATCAGTCCCGGTACGACTCTGTATACAATACCGGAAACACGGCTTTTATTCTTAACCCATCTCTCTGTAAGCTTAAATCCGACCGCGATCAGACAGAAGGCACCGATATATACCATCCTGTGGATGCCTTTAAGGTATGCAAGGACCATCTCCTTAAGCATATACGATGACTTATATGATTCCGCATCCGATGTCATTGAAAAGAGGCCACGTATCCCATTAATGTAGCTTCCCCTTCCGTAAATCCCGGATAATAATAAAATAAAGAAAACAAGCGGCAAAAGATAACCCAAAAGGCAGAAAGCGGTTTTTTTTACCAAAATCCCGAAGATATGATCCTTATTGTCCTTTTCGGTCCGATAAACATATACCCACACGGCAAGGATAAATGCAGCCTGAGGCAGGTTTGAGAACCTGACAAAAAGGTTGATCGAGAGCAATACCCCCGCAGCAAACAGCAAAATATCTTTATGATCTCTTAATGCGGTGTATAAGCATATCAGGGCAGCAAGTACGAGTACATTTGACAGATGATTGTACAGGATCACAGCCGGACTGTAGCAAAGGCTCATCATCAGTAATTCACCGGCAAAGACGGGAAATTTCTTAAATTTCAGAGTGCGTGTCATGAAAGTATAGGAAAGACAGCAGCCAAGTGATATTATAAGGCCGCAATACAGGTTCATGCCAAGAAGGGTGCTCCCGCCGGGCAGCATGCTGAAAAAACGGCCTGTATATATTGCAAGATATGTTGAGAAAAATGCAGGGGCATTCATCCTTCCCAAAGCGGGATACAGATAATTTAAGCAATTATAGCCCACATCCCAGTAATCAAGTCCGCTATTGGCATGCCTTAGCGGATAGAGTACAAGGGTCAGTATTATAAGCACTTCACCTGCTTTTTTACCATACGATACTTTTTTATCTTCGCTCATCCTTAATCTTTAGTTCCAGCGGTTCCAACACCTCTTCAACAAAACGTCTGCTGTTTAACATTGCGTCGTAGTTCTGTTCCCAGCGTGATCTCGCATTCCTGCGCAGTTCCATTATCTTTTCGGGAGGCATTTTCCGCAGATCCTCTATTACACCGGCCATCTCGGAAGGGAGACATTTATCCGAAACCATTATCCCGCATCCTGCGATCATATTTGGAAAATTGCATATTGAAGGAGCGATAACGGGTATTCCGTAGGACATAGCTTCCATTACCGAAACGGGATTGCCTTCCGACATGGATGACGTGATAAAGGCATCGATCAGCTCTCTTCTGTAAAAATCATGGATTTCCGCGTTTGGAACATTTCCTCTGAATTCATATTTGACACATGGGTTTTTTGTCAGAAGCTCTCCCGCCAGTTCTCTTACTTCATCTCCGAGAACTCCGTCACCAAAATGAACCCATCTGACATTCACTCCCTTTATCAATGAAAGGGCTTCAACGATCCTGCCCACCCGCTTGCATTCATCTATCCTCGAACAGCTGACTATTGTCATCTCTTCCCTGCGCTCATATGTCTCCGTGTCATTGTGCCACTTCGTTCCGAGGAACCTAAGCTCATATTTACTGCCTTTTCTTCCGTATTTATTCAGATAATACTCCATGCCGTGCTCGGAGACAAAGATCAGCTTATCAAGAACTGTATCCATGGAGATCTTAAATGGCTGATATCCTGAAGGTATCTGCTCATCATAAAGGTCATACCCATGTATACGGGATATTATCCTGCTGTTTTTATATTTGGATATCTCATGCGTGACTGCATAGCATTTGCGGAAATTCCAATAAGAATAGTATAAAGCTCCGTCTTCAATACAGCCTTCATTATATAAAAATGTGCGAAACAGATCTGCCTTTATATAGAATCTCAATACCTCCGAAATCCTCGCACAGATTCCCGAACCGACGTATGACCGGTATACAGATGCTCTTATAAGCTCCCTCCATGCGTCAATATCCGCAATCAGCTTTAAAGCGCTTACAAACATCCTTGTTTTCCCGGGTTCCTTATATATGATATATCTGACACCGGGCAGACGGTCAGCGACCGCACTGTCGCACAAAACAGTTACTTCATATTTCGATGCGAGCAGTTCTAGCTCTCTGCCGACAAAATTCCTGTCGTTATCCCAATCATCCAGTAATAAATACAGCTTCCTCAACTCTCTATACCACTCTATATATCAAAGCCTATCGTCCCGTCCTTAAGGTCACTTATGATCTTCTCACGGTCAGCATCCGTTTTCTCTTCCCAGGGTATATCATAAACCGGTGAAGTACTCATCCTTTTCCTGTTCTTTTCGAAATATTCATCGGCTGAACACACTACCCTGGCAGGATTCCCCACAGCAACGGTATTGTCCGGAATATCACTTTTGACAACACTCCCCGCTCCTATCACCACATTATCACCTATGGTCACACCGGGAAGGATTATGGTACCGTGTCCTATGAAAACATCATTTCCTATCTTCACTCTGCCTATCTTTGAATAGCCGAGCTTCACCTTGGTACTTGCATCATGCGTCAGAACGGTAACATGAGCCATGGCTGCATTGTCGCCGATCTCAATAAGATAACCGTGTCCGTAATCAAATTTACAGTCATATATACCCGGGTTACTGCCGATCTTTATGCCCCTTTTTCTGTAATCGTCAATAGTTTCGGGACCTATATTAAACAGTTTTTTTGCAAGCTTCTTGATCACTGATTTAACGCTCATAGAATCTTCTTTCCTCTTATCCGCATAAGGATCTCATACATCTGCTGCACAGGAACAAACAGGCCGCAAAGATAACTTCTCATAAGAATGCGGTCTACCCAGTATACATATTTATTGTTCCTGTAGAACTTCATGTTTTCTTTTATATTGTTTTTCAGCTTCTGTTTTTCTTCCCTATGCTCCGAAAACTCATTGGATTTTTTAAGCACCTGCAGGGTCGCCACATGCCAGGCCGCATGAAAACCGTAAAACTGTTTTATAAGCTCCGGATGTCTGTCCCTTACATATTCCGCCATTTCTTCACATACATATATAATATCCATATTTGCGGGCCGGAACAAGGTCTGTGTTGCACTGTCCTCACGGTGTATGTAATGATACCCCGGATGGTCCGTACAGATGATCCTGTCACACCTGTCTATCACCCTGCTTAGCAGTTCCACATCCTCGCCCATGCTGTATTTCTTATATCTTATGTCCTTAAGTGCTTCTGCCCTGATAAGCTTATTCCAGCAGCCCGAGCCGATGCGTCCTCCCATTTTAAAGTAATCTTCATAAGCCTTATT
>JBGUQP010000012.1:0-3240 GCA_045131145.1 Lachnospiraceae bacterium
AGGAGAATGCACTGGTTCTCGTAACAATGACAATACCTTCTGATGTTACCAAGATGACCGTAAACCTTAATGCACCCATCGTGATAAATGCCGATACGGGCAAGGCTGTTCAGTCAGTGGTAGCAAATGACGATTATGATGTTAAGTGTCCTATTTATGACAAGCTTAAGAAGTAATATTTCATAAGTGATCCATGATCTTAACGCTTCTTCGTCTGTGTATATGTTTGCGGATGAGGAAGCGTTTTTGATTAGTTTAAGGGAAGGAAATAAAAATGCTTGAGTTAAAAAATGTGTCATTCGGAGTTGAAGGCGACGACGGGGGGAAAGAGATAATAAGAGATGTAAGCTTAATCCTGCCCGATGATAAACTTGTTGTCATCACGGGTCCGAACGGAGGCGGCAAATCAACCCTGGCAAGACTTATCGCGGGTATAGAAAGGCCGGTTTCGGGAAATATTTATCTCGACGGAGAAGATATAACCGATATGTCAATAACAGACAGGGCAAGAAAGGGTATAGGCTTCGCTTTCCAGCAGCCTGTAAGGTTTAAGGGGATTGAAGTCTTTGATCTTATAAGACTGGCGACGGGAAAGAAGATATCATCTGCGGACGCGTGCGAGTATCTGTCGGCAGTGGGTCTGTGTGCCAGGGATTATATCAGAAGGGAGGTCAATTCGAGCCTGTCGGGCGGTGAACTTAAAAGGATAGAGATAGCTACTGTTCTTGCAAAGCAGCCGAAGCTTGCTGTTTTTGATGAGCCGGAAGCCGGGATCGATCTGTGGAGCTTCGGAAACCTTATTGATGTTTTTGCGGGCATGAGAAAGAAGATAAAAGGGAGCTCGATACTGATAATATCCCACCAGGAGAGGATATTAAACATAGCGGATGAGATCATTGTTCTTAAGGACGGAAGAGTCAGTGCGAAAGGAAACAGGGATGAGATACTTCCCGATCTTATAAATACATCTGTTGCGGTAAGCTACTGCAACGGAGTGAAGGGAGTGTTGGAAGATGATTGAGATGGATGAGATAGGCAGGCGGATTCTTGAGGAGGTAGCCGGACTTCATGATGTTCCCGAGGGAGCTTATAACATCAGGGCAAACGGTAAATCCCTGGGAAGGGAATCAACCGAAAACATTGAGATAATCCCCAGAGACACAGGGGACGGACTTACCATAAAGATAAAACCGGGAACAAAACGCGAGAGTGTCCATATACCGGTAGTCCTGTCCGAGAGCGGCCTGAAGGAAACTGTGTATAACGACTTTTACATCGGAGAAGGATCCGATGTTGTTATTGTGGCAGGCTGCGGTATTGACAACTGCGGCGTACAGGATTCGCAGCATGACGGTATACACAGGTTCTTTGTGGGACAGGGTGCAAAGGTAAAATATGTTGAGAAGCACTACGGATCCGGCGATGGCCGGGGTAAGAGAATACTGAATCCCGTTACGGAAGTCTACATGGACGAAGGCTCCTCGGCCGAGCTTGAGATGGTTCAGATCAAGGGCGTTGACGATACAAACAGGGTCACAAAGGCGGAGCTTAAAGCCGGGGCCAGCCTTGTTGTCAGGGAACGCCTTATGACGCATGATGAACAGAATGCAATAAGTTCCTATTCCATAGATCTTAACGGGGAAGGATCGAATGCCGATGTGGTGTCAAGATCTGTTGCGAGGGGGTCTTCATATCAGAAGTTCGATGCCGTGATAAACGGAAATGCTCCCTGTTCGGGCCATACCGAGTGTGATGCCATAATCATGGACAGGGGCAGGATCCTTGCGGTTCCGGGGCTTGAGGCCAATGATGTTGATGCGGCTCTGGTTCATGAGGCTGCTATAGGAAAGATTGCCGGTGACCAGATAATAAAGCTTATGACATTGGGACTTTCCGAGGAGGAAGCCGAAGAACAGATAATCAATGGCTTCCTTAAATAGGATAATGATGGTATAATTAGTTCGGTTTTGTTATTTTCAAAGGAGGGTGACTATGCTTAATATCAATAAAGAAACAAACGGCAGCGAGTTAAAGATCATTCTTGACGGAAGGCTTGATACCATGAGTGCTCCACAGCTTGAAGGAGAGCTCAAGGGTGCTGTCGATGGCATTACAAGTCTCATATTTGACATTGGGGATCTTCAGTATATATCATCGGCCGGGCTCCGTGTCCTGCTGTCAGCCCAGAAGGTAATGAATAAGCAGGGCAGCATGGTCATAAGAGGAGCTAATGAGGATATCATGGAAATATTTGAGGTGACCGGATTTTCGGATATCCTGACGATAGAATAATGGTCGTATGATTTTGCTTGATAGGGTGTTCCTATGGGACACCCTCTTGTTTATCTGTATCATGTATAGGGTCGATATAAGGAGACTTAAATGAGTGAGATGACAATAGAAGCAAGGACCGATAAGCTTGACGAAGTACTTGCCTTTGTGGATGAGGAACTAAATGCGCTTGACTGCCCCGTAAAGGTTCAGATGCAGATAGATGTGGCGGTTGAGGAAATATTCGTAAATATTGCCAGTTATGCATATGAACAGGGTGAAGGTATGGCAACCGTTATTTTCGGTGAGGAGGATGACGGGAAAGCCGTATACGTTACTTTTATGGATGAAGGGATCCCGTATAATCCTCTTGAAAAACCCGATCCCGATATTACCCTTAAGGCTGAGGACAGGCAGATAGGCGGCCTTGGTATATTTATGGTTAAAAAGAGCATGGACAGGGTTGACTATGAATACAGGAACGGGAAGAACTGCCTGACCATAGGAAAGACAATACACGGCTGATCAGCGAAAAAGGGGACTGTATGGATAAAAGCAACCAATATCTACCGATAATAATCCAAATAGCGCTGACACTGTTAGTGTACATAGGAACCGGTATCTGGCAGAGGAAAAAGGCAGCAGAATTCAGGAATCTTCACAAGAAGTATCTGGTTCAGCTTGTAAGGCTTGTACTGATCATTTTATGTCTCAGCAATATACTGGAATTATTTAATCCCGATGTCGACTTTGATTCGCTTCTTATCAAGGGGTCTGCTCTGATAGTCGCTATCGTCGGATTTGCGGCACAGCCCGCCATCGTGGATCTTATATGCGGTCTTTTGATAAGTATCAACAAGCCCTTTGAGATCGGAGACAGGATAATAGTGGAGGGAGAGCCCCCGGGTATTGTGGAAGATATTACACTCCGCCATACGGTCATCAAAATATATGATGATATAAGGATAA
>JBGUQP010000013.1:0-2074 GCA_045131145.1 Lachnospiraceae bacterium
TGTCGCAGGAATAGGTCCTGCCGTCAACTGTGGCAATGAGACGTACCGGCGTGTTATCCGCAGAAGCCTTAAGGCCTGTTACGACCACCTTGCCGGTCGTCAGTCCCTTCTTGTTTTTAAGCGCCTCGACCGTAAGCCTTCCGGTATTATCCGATGCAAATGCTGCTCCCGATATCTCACCCACATTACCCATCGTGATCGCAAGCTTCTGGCCGGTCATTACGGTATATGAAGGCTTGGCGAATTTAGGAAGCTTAACGGTAACCGTTCCCTTTACAATATAGGTCTTCATGGCTCCGTTTTTACCTTTCCGGGAGATAAGCACGCTTATCGGAGCATTCCCCGGCGCCTTGGCCGTGATGATCCCCTCGGGACTTATAGTTGCTATATTTTCCTTACCGCTTGAAAATCCCATGAACTTGTAGCCGCTGTCCTTGGGCAGGCTGCTTATGGCATCATAGACAGATATCTGCTGTCCCTCATAGGTAAGTGGTTTTACAAACTTTATGACGGGCTTTGGCAGGATCCTGACTGAAACGCTGCCGTACTCTTCCTTATTATATTTATCCTTTACGGTAACGGTAACATTTCCGGCCTTGCCAAGATTTAGTATTCCCTTCTTGCTGACAGATGCATACCCCTTGGGAGCAACCGAGTATTCAAAATCATCCGCCGTGCATTCGCCGTCGAAAAATGCCGCCGGTACATCCACCTGCTCTCCCGCGATCATGGTGGTGCTGAGTGATCTGCCCGGTCTCTTTACGATCACTTTCGCAGCGGCCGACCTTGTCACTTCCACATTATCGAACTTCTCAGTCGCAACAACGGTAACGTTTGCTGTTCCCTTGCTTACCGGAGTGATGGTCGCAGACCTTCCGTCAGACGATCTTGATATCTTTATACATTCACTGTCCGTACTCCATGAAATAGTCGGATTACTGGAACCGGGCGTTACTGTTGCCTTAAGCACCGCCGTCGAGTCAAGCGGAAGTACGACGTTTGTCTTATCCAGGGTTATACTGTTGACCATCAGGCTCTCATCAACCTTCCACTTGGCATAAAGAGTGATATCATTTTCGACCGGATCATTCTTAAAATTCCAGGCTTTGGTCAGCCCCGGGTCCTTATACCATCCTGCAAAGACATATCTGTTTTTTACGGGCGCAGCCGGTTCGGACAGATGTTTTGACTTTATCACCCTGACTGAAGGGACTGCCGATCCGCCGTTCGTTTCAAACCTGCATTCATAACTTTCCACATAACGCGTAACGTAATAGTCCGCCGCCTCCACGGCCTTTCTTGACAGGACCCTGCCCCAGTGGATCGAGCTGCCATAATTACCCTCCGCTATTACCACGTTATCCTCATTCTTTTGAAGTATGATCACGGAATGTGTATCATTATTGATGCGCAGGATATCGCCTGTCCTCAGCTTGTCATATACCACATTTCTATATTCATAGGCGGGTATACTGCCGAATGCCGCATCTGACAGGATCATGGCAAAGGCCACGCATCCTCCGCCGAGATAGGAAGAATACGGCCAGTCGGACCCGGCAGGGTAATATGTATATTTCCATTCATATTTATCGTTGTTTGTCCACCGTCTTCCTTCGGGATATTCCGCCTGCATTGCCAGCATCCTTTTAAGTATCTCCGCCTCGTCTTCCGTATAGGGAACCGACGCCGCATCGGGGGACAATTCATCAGAGGACAATATCTCATCGTCCGCCTCATGGCCCGCTTCGTCATCGAAGGTTGCGATATAGAAACCGGTGTCGGAATAAGCTTCATCGGCTATCGTACAGCCTGTTTCGGGACCGGCTTCGTATGATTCTTCTACCGGTATCTCCTCAGGCTCACCGGATTGCGTATCTTCTGCCTGTATTTCCGTAAGTTCACCGGTTAATGCTTCCTCTTCCTGTATCAGGGTAAGTTCACCTGCCCACACCGGAACCGGATTCACCGGTCCGGATACAGCTGCAAGAGCTATTGCCAGAAACAGACTAACGGTTCTCTTCAGTAGTTTTCTCATAGATGCCTCCTTTTTTGTCCCATTCATTCTTCGTTTATT
>JBGUQP010000014.1:0-3236 GCA_045131145.1 Lachnospiraceae bacterium
AACTTCAGAAGAACGCTATTGAGATGCAGAAGTCATCCGAGCAGGCAAGTGCGATCCTTGCAGAGCTTGCTTCGGTCAACCAGGAAACAGTTGATGCTATCGAGGTCATCTCACAGCAGACCAATACAACGAACGAGTCGGCACTCAAGATCAGGGACGCTACAAACCTTATCACTGAGATCGCAGACGAGACCAACCTCCTCTCACTCAAGGCAAGAATAGAGGCAGCACGTGCAGGAGAACAGGGACGCGGATTCGCGGTTGTTGCCGCACAGATCAGTAAGCTGGCTGAGCAGTCCAACGAATCGGCCCGTAAGATCGAGGAGATCATCACATCACTTATTGCCGATTCCACCAAGTCGGTTGAGACAATGAACCATGTACGTGATATCATGACCCGGCAGAACGAGAATGTTCAGAAGACTGACGAAGCCTTCCAGATCGTTAAGGAGGGTATCGACAGGTCAATGGATGGTGTTAAATACATCGCGGATAAGACGGCACAGCTTGATGAAGCCAGGGTTAACGTTGTTGATGTTGTTCAGAACCTTACAGCGATCGCCGAAGAGAACGCAGCAGGTACCGAAGAGACTTCGGCATCGGCTACCGAGTTCGGTAACATGATCGGTGATATCGAGAGCGAGACCGAAGGTCTTAAGAATGCAGCCAATACCATTGAAGAGAGCGTACAGATATTCAAGCTGTAAGATAATGTGAAAATTTTATGTAAAGTTGCACAATAAAGATGCAATGGGCTATAATATAAGGGAAGCGGACTTTCGCTTCCCTTATATTGTGCGGTTAGGAGTGTATGATGGAAGAGGATAACGGCAGAAACGTTGACGGGTTTGTCTTTGCGGACAGGGAGAATGGCAGTATAGCCAGGGAAGAGGTACAGCGGATCAACTATATCTCATCCAAGCTAAACAAGGATAATCCCGAGGCAATCCTGTCTGTATATAATAAGATGATCGAGAGCAATACCTTTTTTACTCCGGTTGGTCTTGAGTTTTTAAGACAGCTGCAGGCTTACCTCTACAAAAGGACCGAGATTGATGATGCAAGGATCCAGGATATCCCTGTTCTTGTTTCGTACGTTGATATACATAATCGGTATGATAACAGGAAGGATATCGAACGTGATGAGAATATGCGCCGCAGGAGACGGGTCAAGACCTTTAAGCAGGAGTACAAGATGTCACTTATCGTCAATCTTGTCCTGATCCTTATGATCATAGCCATGTTTATTATAGTTCTGAAGTCAGATACTCCGAACATGATCAATTACGAAAATGCCATTACAAACAGATATGCATCCTGGGAGCAGGAACTTACAGAACGTGAATCCAGGGTTCGTGAGAAGGAAGCGGAGCTTAATATAGAATAAGAGGGAATAATATGGACAGAATCAAGATCCTTGTAACAGATGATGAAGCCAGGATGCGTAAGCTTGTAAAGGATTTCCTGAACAAAGAGGGATATGAAGTAATAGAGGCTGCCGACGGAAATGAAGCACTTGACCGCTTCTATGAGGATAACGGGATATCCCTGATCATTCTTGATGTCATGATGCCGGGTCCTGACGGATATGAAGTATGCAAAGAGATAAGATCCCAGTCCGATGTCCCCATAATCATGCTCACAGCAAAGGGAGAGGAGCGTGATGAGCTTCAGGGCTTTAACACGGGGGCGGATGAGTATATCAGCAAGCCCTTCAGTCCCAAGATACTAGTGGCCAGGGTAAATGCCCTGCTCAGAAGGAGCAATAAGCTTGAAACGGACGAACGGATAGAAGCCGGCGGTATAGTTCTTGACAAGACAGCACATACGGTTACCATCGACGGGGCAGCTGTGGAGCTGTCATTTAAGGAATTCGAACTCCTGACATATTTTATGGAGAATCAGTCGGTGGCACTCTCGAGGGAGAAGATATTAAATAATGTCTGGAATTACGATTATTTTGGGGATGCCAGGACTATAGATACACATGTTAAGAAGCTCCGTTCCAAAATAGGGGAAAAGGGAGACTATATAAAGACCATCTGGGGAATGGGATACAAATTCGAGGTTTAAAGGGAGAGATATGAAAAAATACATAATAAGGGGAATGGCTGTTTTTGCGGCGGCAGCGATAGCCATAACGGCGCTGCCCGCACAATGTCTTGCAGATCCCTACAGTGACCAGCTTATAAATATGCAGCAGCGGGAGGCGGCAACTCAGGAGACGATCAGTAATCTTGAGAAGCAGACGCAGGAAACCAGACAGTCGATCGAACAGCTTAAGGAACAGAAGAAAAATACCGAGGAAAATGTAAATAATCTTAAGGATCAGAGTGAATCCCTTAAGGACAAAATTGAGGATTATTCTGAACAGCTCAATGATCTTGACGGCGAGATAGGGCAGGCCGAAGAGGCCATGACGGAGGTTTCGGCACAGATAGTTGAGCTGAACAATCAGCTTGCGGATATAAGGAAACAGATAGAAGACAGGAAGCTCCTGCTTAAGCATCGTATGAAGAGTGTCTACGAGAAGGGTGGCTCGAAGGGGATGCTTGCCGAGATAGTATCGGGTGGTTCCGCGCGTGCGGTCCTTAACCGTTATGTATACATGGATGCCATGATAACATACGACAAGCAGAAGATCGTTGAATGTCAGAACCTTGAGAAGGATCTTGAGAAGACGGCTAAGATGGTTTCGGAGAAGGAAGCCGAGATAAATGCATACCAGGACGGTCTTGATAAGAAGTATTCCGAGCTTAGCAATCTTAATGCGCAGGCACAGGGTATGCTCGATTCTACAAACAGTTCTATCAGTGCGGAAGCCGGTAAGCTGGCAAGCTACGATGCCAAATTGCAGACCCTTGACAAGACGATGAAGAATTTAGAGTCACAGGTTGCCGCAGCTCAGGCCGAACTTGCAAGACAGATCGCCGAACGTCTGGCGCTTAAGAAAGAGGATACTTCCGGATCGTATGCGGCCTCTGCATCGGAACTTGAGTGGCTCGCTGCCACGATCCAGGCTGAAGCAGGCGGTGAATCATATACGGGTAAGCTGGCAGTTGGTTCGGTCATAATGAACAGGGTAAAGAGTTCCGCATTTCCCAATACTGTCACAGCCGTAATAACCCAGAATATGCAGTTTGCCTCATATCGGTCGGGAAAGGTAGAGTTTATTATTTCTCAGGGAGCTAATTCCACATGTGTTAAGGCAGCCCAGGAAGTGCTGGCCGGGGCCA
>JBGUQP010000015.1:0-8393 GCA_045131145.1 Lachnospiraceae bacterium
AGGATTCCTTGCCCCTGTATATCCAGTACTGCTTAACACACTCGTCAGGGTCCCATGCAAGAACTATCTGTGTCTGGTCCGCCTCACCTATGACGATCCCCTGAACCTTGTCGGGCGTCGTGCGGTTTAACGTACCTGCCCCTCTTGCTCCTTGTGCACTGCCTGTTTTTGATACCCCGCATACAGCGTAATAGAAATCCTTTTCGGGCGGGAACGAATTAAAATGCATCGCATAAACCGGTCTGCCTTCAAACGCGGCATCACATTTTATCAGTTCCGGGCTGTTAAGGGCGTAGCTCTTCACCTTCTTGTATGTTCCGTTAAGCTTGTCGCTCCTTAAAAGATCGTATGACTTTATGTCAGAATCATCAGCCGGCCCGAAGAAGAATACAGTTCCGTTCTTTATGCATGTACCTGTATCATTTCCATGTATATATATCTGATCTCTTTCGAGTCCGGAAGTATCCTCACCCTTCAGGATCCTGTTAACATGAGCATTAACCCGCTTCCTGTTCTCCTGATTTGAGTTACTCTTGGCATCCTTTGGATCATAAATGATCCCCGCAATGCCCTCTTCCCATAAAACGTAGCACTTTTCCGGTCCTGCCTTGCATGAGAGAACATTGGAAGGGGCCGAGACCACCCTCATGCCGTCAATGTAAGCTACGCTTCTTGCCCTCGCAAACCCCGGTTTTCCAATGACTGCCTCGGGCTCGCTTTCTGCATATAAAAGCTGCACCGCCTTAATGACGGTTTTATTATCGACCGGATATTCACCTATCGAATAGAAGTCATCAAGGTTGTCACAGGTGTATTCCACCGCCCAGTCATCCCTGAAGCCGTCGGTCACCTTGACACCGTCCGATTCCTTGTTCCTTGCTGCCATCTCAAGAACATATGACATGGATGTCGTATCCTTAAACTGGGTCATGGTTACTTCAAACCCGCTCTGCATCCGGAAAAGATAGGGGGCTGCGCATGTTACATATCTGCCTGCTTCCTTATCATCCTTGTCGTAGCATTTGAGCATGTAAATAAGGGAGCTGTTTAACAGCTTATTGTCCTTGTTTATTCCGGGATTCAGCGTTGCCGACTTGGAAGACGAATGGGCTGCCGGTGCTCCGGACTTATCAAGCGGCCAGCGAAGGGTCTCCCTATATCCGTTTTCTGCCGTCTCATCGGGTGTCAACTCGAAAAGTGCGTATTTTTTATAGGTTTTCTGAAGGTCATCCTTGGAATTGGGAGCCCAGGTAATCTTTATCTGCATGTTCTTCTGGATGGCAGCCTTCATGTTTATCCCGGTATAACCATCCTTCCAGTCAGGCTCAGTATCCTTCTTCGTATCACCTGCTGAGAGGGTGACTTTGTCAAGGACATTGTATTCCGTATACAGGATATTTCCGTCCTTATCCTTTTTCGGTTCATCCTTATCATCGAGCTCAGGTATCCATCCTATCAGGCCGAAATCCTCGACGTACTTTTTCGCATCCTCATCTTCCCATTCATATGCCCTTCCAAGCAGAACGACATAATCGTCTGTGGCCGCGACGGCCCTTTCTTCCCCGTTTTCATCGAACATCCTGTACAGGGATACAGCGGAGCCTGCTGCGACCCTTGTCGCTATCTGTACTTCCATGCTCTGTCTGCTTTTATCCGCATATAAAACGACAGCATAAAGGTCGTGTTCATTATCCTTTACCACGGCCTTGTTTTTAACGGTAATACGGGACGGATATCTTGTGATCTCATAATCCGAACCGCTTACAGGCAGTGCGGTATCAGCAGTTAATTCCTTCCCGGACATTAGGTCATTTAGGATGGCATCCGGTGTCTTATCCGATCCTGCATCAGACTCATCTTCCTTAAGAGGTCCGCCAATGCCTGTTTCGGCGGAGTTATCCGGGATGAGCACGTCCCCACTTAGGTCCCCGCTCTCATCCGACAGGATATTATCCTCCTGCAGGACATCTGCCTGAATAAGCGGCTCATCCGATGCCGGATAAGCATCGGTCAGCCCGGCGGCAAGAGCCGGCATGCACTGTGCGACCGTCATGAAAACAGCGGTCATCAATGCAGTTATGCTTTTGATCTTAGTACCCCTATTTCTTCTCATTTTTCTTCTCCTTATTCATCATTTTCTTATCGGTCACATTTATGAGCAATAATTACTGACTCCATTATAGCGCATTTATTCAAATAATGTTATATTAACAGATACCGGTACACAGGTATTTACCGATTTTAACAGATAAAGGATCACAACTCCATGGACAGATATAACGTAAGACCTTTAAAAGACCATGATTCATTCTCGGTGAAAGTTCCCGGTTCCAAGAGCATTACCAACCGGGCCCTGCTCCTAGCCGCCATGTGCGAAGGAGAATGTACGCTAAACGGCGTCCTATTCAGCGATGATTCGAGGGCTTTCCTTGCATGCCTTAAAGAACTTGGATTTAAGCTTACCGTTAATGAGGAGGAAAAAAGAGTCACCATTACGGGTACGGGCGGCCGCATACCAAACAGGAAGGCAGAAGTCTATGTCGGCAGCGCAGGAACTGCCGCAAGGTTCCTTACTGTTTTCTTAGCCTTCGCCGGCGGGGAATACGAAATGAACGCTTCACCCCAGATGTGCAGGCGCCCCATGGAGCCTCTTATAAGTGATCTTAGAAAGGCAGGAGCAGAGATCACCTGCAAGGGGGAAGAGGGACATTTCCCGTTTATTTTACGATCGGATGCGGTCACAGTCTCGGAAATGACCAGCAATACGGACATAAGCTCCCAGTTTGCCAGTGCCATCCTGATGGCCGCCCCCCTGCTTGAAAACGGCATCAGGCTCACCCTTGAAGGTTCAAGGACCGGGGGTTCGTATATAAACATAACGCTTAAGATGATGGCGGACTTTGGGTTTAAATACACAAGAGAGGGAAACACCGTTACCGTAAATCCCGGGCGCAGTTCCTGTAAGGAAGCAGATGATGGATCTGTAAACTCAGGTTGCCCCGGCATACCGGTTTACAACATAGAACCCGACATGTCCGCAGCCTGCTACTTCTATGCGATGGCCCCCATATGCGGCAAAATCATGCAGGTATCGGGCGTACATCCCGATTCCGTGCAGGGTGATTACCAGTTCATCAGGGTACTTGAAAGCTTGGGCTGTAAGTCCACTGATGATAAGGATGGCTTGATATTAGCCCCTCCCGCCAAAAAGGAATACCCGGGAATTGAAATAGATATGAAGGATTTCTCCGATCAGACAATGACTATGGCTGTTACGGCAGCATTTGCCGGTTCACCCACAACCATACGGAATGTCGGTCATATAAGGTTTCAGGAATCCGACAGACTGCATGCCATCGTGACGGAATTAAACAGATTAGGCTGTAAATGCACAGCGATCGATGAAGATACCGGCCTGCTCATAGAGCCGGCGCTAAGCGGTATTAACGGTGAAGATAACAGTCCCTACCACAGTGCTGACATCGAAACCTATGAGGACCATCGCATTGCTATGGCCTTCGCACTCGCAGGGCTTCGCATCCCCGGTGTGAGCATATTAAACCCCGGGTGCTGCCGTAAGACCTTCGAGAACTACTTTGATGTTCTCGATACTCTATGCAGGGATCATTTATGATATAATAGTATTTAACACTATACTTTCAGGATAGAAATAAATGGCTAAGAGAAAGCTTGTAAGCACCAGGACGCTTAAGTCGGGAATGAAGATCGATCAGGCGATCGTGGATTCCCGGGGACGCGAGCTCATTGCCCGCGGGTGCGTTCTGGATGATTTTCAAATAGAATATTTGAAAGAGCATGGCGTGGGAGGCATCTTTATTGACACCGGAGAACCCGAAAAGGAATTGTCCGAACTTGAGAAGAACCTCCCTGTTTATACCCGTGAACTCATCGCAAAGAGCCGTGTTGAGGATCCCTCCAAGGTTACCCTCAACCAGGAGGTGTGTAAGCGCGTCGGCGAAGGGATCCAGTTTCTGTTCCACAATACGGAATCCGAGGGCTTCCTCGAGGCGACCAACAACATCTCGGAAGAACTTGTAAAGGCCATCACCGGTAACAATGCCGTGGCTATCGATATTAACCTTATCAAGGTCAGTGACGAGTACACCTTCAAGCACAGCGTTGACGTTGCCACCATGGCCATGGTCATAGGGCAGAATTACGGCCTTGACAAGGAGGAGCTGCGCGAACTGGGTATATCCGGGCTCCTGCATGACCTTGGGAAATCACAGATCCCCCTCGAAGTACTCAATAAACCCGGACGGCTTGATGATAAGGAATTCGAGCTGATGAAACAGCACTCCCTCTTCGGTTTCAAGATCCTCAAGGAGAAGAACCAGTTCAATGACGCCATCTTAAAGGGTGTTCTGCAGCATCATGAAAAAATTAGCGGCAAGGGGTATCCCCTCGGAACACCGGATGCGGGTATACACAAGTATGCCAAGATAATAGCGGTTGCGGATGTCTATGATGCGCTCGTTACGGAGCGTCCGTATAAAAAGGCCTTCCAGAAACGGGAGGCAGTGGAAATGATACTTGCAATGACGCAGGACCTCGATATGCAGGCAATGGTCAGCTTCTTAAACTGCGTCATCCTGTATCCGGTCGACAGCATAGTCACCCTCTCTTCGGGTGAACCGGCCAAGGTTGTACGGAACAACCCTACCAACTGCCTTAGGCCTACCGTAGTAGGGCTTAAGACAGGGAAGCTATATAACCTGTGTGAAGATATTAATTGTGCGAGTTTGGTTATTTTATAAAATGCATGTGCGGTTCCTGCTTCACAGGTTAGTATTCACAGGACTAAGATACAAAAATACAGCAACAATTGTGCAAGCACATGTTGCTGTATTTTGTATCTTAATCCTGTGAATACTAACCTGTGAAGCAGGATACGAGAATCGAACTCGCCTCTTCAGCTTGGGAAGCTGACATACTACCGATGTACTAATCCTGCAGTCTGTGAAATGATATGTACATCACTGATCCATACCATTCATTCGAACATCGGTATTATATCACAGAATCATCCCATTCTCAATATCCATTCCCGTTATGTTTTACATTTTTAACATATATCCCGGAAGAGATCACACATCAGCCTTCCACAATCCGTGAAGATTGCAGTATTCGTAAGCAGCCACCGGCTTCTCATTTACCTTAAATACAGCTTCCGGCTTCATTCCGGGCTTTAAATAATGCATCTGGAATCCGCCTTCGGTGACAAGCACGATCCACTGAATATAGTGCTCATCAAGGCTGGGATGTTCCACCGAACCAACCTTCACGGTCACGGTATCATCAACAACCGTTATGACCGGTACATGCTTCTCCCCTGCGGCATCCGTCGTGTTGGGAATAAGCTCTGTTCCGACAGTAAGCGCCTTATCGCTTATTACGATCTGATCCTCCAACTTATAAAACTTCATTCTGTTACCCTCCTTTTCCTGATAACCATATATGGCATCATATAAATAATTATACGATAATTACCGGTCATTTCAAGGCACATCATCTGCCATGGATCACAACGATATATCCATGCCGCTATATCTTTCCATGACAACATATTTGGGCTTATCAGGATTATACACAGCATAACCCCTCAGGTTACGCTGAGTCTGCTTTAAAAATTCCGGATCGACAGTACCTCCCTCCATAAGCTCGCCTGACATAAGGTTTATCTGCTTCTGCATGATCACCATTGTATGGGCCATGTTTTTCATGATATCGATGATATTCTTGTGATTCTCCCTGACAAAATCACCCATATCCCCTGCGGTCACCTTTATGGCATATACATCGGAGTAAGCCACCACGGTATAAATGGACGGCGCCTGTATCAGCATCCCGAATTCTCCGAAGCAAGACTGGGTGCCGATGATACCTAACAGCAATTCCTTATCGGTACCATAACCGGTATACAGTTCCGCATTTCCCTGCACGATCTTATACATATTGTAGTTTGCTTCCCCTTCCCTGATTATTATAGAATCCCGGGAAAACTTAATCATCTTAGCATCATTCATTCTGTCTCCGCCTTCCTGTCTCCTGCCTCAACACTTATAAGTAAAATGCCCCTGTTCTTCACATGATCCTTCAAACACTTCATTAGCTTAATATCCCTTCCCTCCGGTCAACGGTATTTAAGCTCCGGATGCCTTAAATAATAATCATGCTTGTCATCGTACATTGCCCTGTCCGCCAGGCGAAGGGCCATATTAATGTCAATATTCTCCTCATCAAAGCAGGTTCCCATGGAGAAGTTCAGCCTATCCTTTGCGAGGGCCATCTCCCGGACCTTTGAATAGAATTCCTCACCGGTATTGTTAATGACCAGTACCATAAACTCATCTCCGCCTGCACGGTATATCTCATCATCCACAAATATCTCCCGGATATGAGCGGCAGCCTTCTTAAGGAACCGGTCTCCTTCGTAGTGTCCGTTACCGTCATTTACCCTCTTAAGACCGTTTAGATCAACAAATACGATACCAAGACTCTTTACAGGATCCTCCCCTTCTGTATTAAACTTAGACACCCTTTCATTCATGGCGTTTCTGTTCATGGTACCCGTAAGGACATCGATGGTTCCCAACAGTTCAAGCCGCTTAAACATCCTGTAACCGGCAATCTCGGAACCGATGAAGAAGGTTGTAAGTTCAAGGACTTCCTTGATCTTTACCGCATTATTCACGTCGAAATTGGTGGCCCAGATATATCCTAACAGCTTACCGTTGTATTTAATAGGGAAGATCACCAGGCTGTCAACATTGTGGTCCGTTAAAGACTTATACCACTCTGGATTCCTCTCTTTTACGACTTTCATATCCTGTTCATTCTTAATGATAAGGCATGAACTGCCGGCAAGGGTATCCTCCCAGGTCAGCATCAGCCTGTAGAATTCCCTTTTAATTATATCGTTTGTCAAAAAGGGCTGGAATCCGGGCAGATGGGAATTGCCCAGGAAATGGCATATCTCATTTTCTTCATCTATATCAAGGATCGTACAGCGTGAAGCACCGCAGATACTGCGGATATCGGCTGTCACTTCATTGATCGAAGTCTGGAAGTCCTCGGTTCCCCTGAGCTTAATGCATGACTTTAACACCGCACTGGCTGTATCCGGTGCCAGGTCGGACATGCTGTTTTCATCAGCCCTGGGAGCTATCGTATAGGAATAAAGGCAGTAGCCCTTGCCTTCCTTATCCGATTCAAGGGGCAGCAAATACATCTCAACCCACAGACCCATCTGAGACAGATTCACGTATGTATGTAGCGGCTGGCCCAGGATAGCACTCCTGAAAATAAAGTCTTCGAAATTCATATCCTTAGGAAGGCTTAAGTAATAGGGTGAATTATCCACAAAGGGCCGTTTCGTAAGTTCTTCTACGTCATGCTTAAAAATCTTATTGCCGGTCACGATAAGTATATTCCCGTAAGTGCCGTTAGGACCTGCATCTACAGATAAAACACAGGTTTTACATTTATATCCTTCAACAAGTTCGGTAAAGTCCATTTCTCCTCCTAAAACCCTGATAATATATTATATCCCAGAACCGCCCCGTTAACAATAAAAGACGGTCTCCAAAGTGAAAAAAGCTGGACATATTTCATGACAGCAAGTATGATGTTACTATGTATATCGACGAGATTCCCGCTAATTCAAAAATCACTATAGAGTTCAATTACGTCACGAAGGCAACCAAGCTTGAGACCACGGTTAAAAAGGCGGGTACTACAGGCAAGGCGGGCAAGTGCGTCATTGCCGAGGTTGCAAGGGTAGATAACAAGATTGTCAACATCAATAACTTCAGGGGTAAGATCACCGTGAGGTTTTTGGGGCCCGGCGCCAAGAGATATGAAGTGTGGAAACAGGTCCAGGTTAAATACGACCGGCTCAACAAGGAGTATGTTATCGCCACACCCAAGGCAAGTGAGAAGCACGAACGCAGATCATCGCCGCGCGTTCCGATAGGTCTCGCCGGAACGGTTCAGATCGAGGGCGACGGAAGAAGGCACAACTGTACTATCCGTGACATATCCAAGACAGGTATCGGTATCCGTATGGAGGCGCTTGACTTTAATCCTATAGGCCAGCGTTTTAATATCACCTTTACCGATAAGGTCGAATTCGTGACTTTCACTGTAAACAGCAGGTGTGTAAGGGTCGTGGATAATGATAACAGTATAAAGATATACGGATGTACCATAAAGGTCACCCAGGACCTGCTCGCCTATATCCAGAAGAAAAAGATCAAATACAATAATTCCCTTAATAATGCTCAATAAAAGATCCGGGCCATTCATTGATATGTACCCAGAATCCTGGACACATATATGAACTAGGCTGAACACATGGATGCTATCCTGTA
>JBGUQP010000016.1:0-5816 GCA_045131145.1 Lachnospiraceae bacterium
ATGAACAGTACCAGAGAGATTTTTATTACTCGGTGCCAGCTTGACGAATTGTTCATAAGGCACACCCTGCTGCAAAGAAAGCGCATACAGTTTGCATCTGGCCTTAACTTCACATATATAAATACGGATAATCAGCGCCCAGGCTGTATTAAACAACAGGCACGGTATAATTCCCACAAATCTTGTTAGAATCAGGCTGATCACAAGGCTTATACCCATAGCGATAAAGTAAAGGTATTTGGTAAAGTTATACTCATCCTCAGTCACTATATACTTTTTCCGAAGCCCGACATATCTGAGCACCAGCGTAGGTATGATGGACAGCACCACGATTATTAATATAAATAATATGATAAAGAAAAAATACAGCAAAGTTAATAATCCATTTGCCCCATATCCCAGTAATCTAATTATTGGCGTAAAATCCGAACCATCGATAGACACGTTATTAATATCATCAGTATCTACCATATTGTTCGACACATGCTGAGACATGGAATCCTGCCCTTCAAGAGAATAGGAATAGCCGGCGCCCAGGTAAATACACCATAGAAGCAAGGCCATAAAGACACACAGCCTTATCTTTCCACCCTTATTTATTCCCTTAATTCGTTCAATCATATAGTCTACCATCATTAAACATTTTATACTGCAATATAAAATCTCTTAAGAGATCTCATTTAAAGAAAAACTTTCCCCCCACTCCCATGAATGACATCAAAATGATGCCATTTTTATTATTGGTTTGGCGCCAGAATGGCGTCATTGATTCTCGCCGAGCCCCGATAGGGGATCGGCGAATTGGGGTCCCGAGGGGCAACGCCCCTGGCCTTGGTTTACATTTTCCTTTACTTCTGTGGGCTTCTATCTCACTTGTATAATATCCTATTATCTATATATGTCATAGTTGGCCTTCTATATAACTCCAAAAGGGACAGGTACGACGACCTGCCCCCGCATATGAAAACAAGGGAGACTCCCCTTGAGTCCATAATTATTTCTTATTAACTGTATCCTTAAGCGCCTTACCAGCCTTAAACTTAGGAACCTTAGCTGCAGGGATCTTGATCTTGGCACCGGTCTGAGGATTCTTACCCTCTCTTGCTGCCCTCTTGCCTACCTCAAATGTGCCAAAACCTACAAGCTGGATCTTATCGCCCTTCTTAAGGGTCTTAGTAACTGTCTCGGTGAAAGCTGCTAAAGCTGCCTCTGTGTCCTTCTTTGAAAGTCCGGACTTCTTAGCCATTGCATCAACTAATTCTGACTTGTTCATATGATTGCCTCCTTGTATAGAGATTTTTAATTCAGTCCATTATACCACAGGAATACCGAAAACAAGCGTGTTTTAGCACAAATCATTGGTTATTTAACCGTAAACAGGTCTTTTCTTTATGATTACATGTGTTTTTTATAATTCACGAAGGATAAGCTCAGTTATTCCCGGATTATTTCCCTGTTTTATCCGCTTCACTTTTGAATCTCTGCCATAAGAAAATTCGTCCACAAGGGCTTCCCTTATCCTGGTACCGCCATGGTATCCGTGAATAAGTCGAATTATGTAAACCGAACCCGATGCCTTAGCCACTTCTGACTTTGCCCTGCGGACCGCCTCTTCTGCTCTCATTCCATGCAGATCTATTTCTATGACTCCTGATGTAAGATTCATTACGAACAATTCCTCTTCATTTCCGGTGCTTCATAGGATGAATCCTCACCCTTTATCCGGTCAAATACTTCCTTGATCTCGGTCTTATCAAACTGCGGAAAACTCTCACATACCGCTTCAAGAGGAAGTCCGCACTTTACCATTGATTCTACAGCTCTCTCGTCCTGCTTCTGCATAATTATCTATTCTCCCACCTTCTTCTTATCTCCCGGCATACGTTCCTCGCAGCCATAGTCATCATCGTAGATATGAGTTACCTTCCACATTCTAATATACTTCCTTATCTCTTCGTTTATTCACCGTAGGATACTTCTCATTTATCCGCTTATAGCAATCACATATCTCATCATGGTCATTTATGATCCCGCAGGCCTGCAGGTGCGAGTATATCGTTATCTCACCCACGTACTTAAAGCCCCTCTTCTTAAGGTCCTTGCTTATCTGCTTTGAAAGCCCGTTACTGACCGGTATCCTAGCTATATCCTTGTTATGTCCGGTATACAGGATCGTCTTACCATCCGAGTATGCCCAGAGATAATCACAGAATGTCCCAAACTCTTCTCTGACCTTCTGAAAGCACCTGGCGTTATTGATGACTGCAGCTATCTTCCTTGGCGAGCGTATCATTTCCTCGGTGTTCATTATCCGGTCTATATCAGAATCATCATATTCAGCAATCCTGTCAAAGTCAAAAGCATCGAAGCATTTCCTGAATATATCCCGCTTCTTAAGCATCAGATCCCAGGAAAGGCCGCACTGCATGCACTCAAGGATCAGATGCTCAAACATCTTTCTGTCATCATGTACCGGTATACCCCATTCATTATCATGATACGCCTTATTCAGTTCGTTCATCCCGGCCCAAGCGCAGTATCCCATTTAATGCCTCTTATTCATCTATTCAGTCTGTTCCGCGAAATAATTCTCCTTGGCATAAGCAAATCTCTCATTGAATCTCTCGATAGCCTCTTTACTTATGGCAAGATTGGGCTTTTGCATATCAAAAGCATGGAACAGGCCCTCATATACATCAACAGCAGCTTCGATCCCGGCTGCTCTAAGGTTATCTATATATGTCAGTGTCTCACAATAGAACGGCTCAGCTGTACATACAAATGTATATGCAGGAGGCAACCCTGCGAAATCACTCTGTCTGGCAGGTGCTGCATAAGGCGATACCTCCTTATCCACATCGTCCCCAAGATACATCTTCCACGCCTTATGGTTCCTACGGGTGTTCCACACCTTGGCATGATTATTCCTGGAGCTCTCTGTATCAAAATTATCAAGCATTGGGTATAACGGCATCTGGAAAGCTATATTGACCGACTTCATATCCCTTGCCATCATACAGACCGCAGCCACAAGACCTCCGCCTGCGCTCTCGCCGCCAACCATTATCTGGTCTTCTCGTATCCCAAGCTCTGTGGCATGATCTCTCAGATACATAAGCGTATCATAGCAGTCATCTATAGCCGCCGGATAAGGTGCTTTGAAAGAAAGCGTATACGACGGAGATATTACCACAGCTCCATGCCGGGTAACAAGATCTATACCCCTGCCCCAATACAGCATTTCCTTCATCCCGGTAGCGAGTCCACCGCCATGAATCCAAAGAACGCCGGTAGTAGGCTCTGTAACACCTTCTTTCCGGGCGATCAGCATCGGTATACTGCCATGTTTCCCGGGAATTTTGATTTTGGATATCTTCACACCCTTTGGATGTGAAAGATTATATCCCATGATCCTCATATCTATGATATTCGCCTGAATCTCTTCGTCTGTGTCGGATGATACTTATTCACCGCAATGAATGTATTCTCACATTCGCTTTCTTTCCAATACAGCCAGTCTCTCCAGAACCTTCCGGACTGCTGCACTGCAAACTTCTCATCCCTTGTCAGCTTTCTTGTCGAATCATCTTTCCCCATTTAATCATTCTCCCTTAACAAAAAATCAATCAAACCCTGTGTTTCTTTTCGACAAAAACATATCCCGCCATCAATCCAATGGTTATAGCTATCGTACCGAAAAACACCGGGACAAATCCTGCTGAGTTCTGCTTTAGAAACAGTAATGGTATTCCCATTATTTCAAGCAGAATTGCATAGACAAACCATAATATAGCTACGGCACGATTATATTTCTTCGCGTCCTTCACATCCGGTGGCTTTGTTCCTGCGAAGAATCCGACAGGAGTCTTCGACCTTAAGCACCAGACCGCAATCCCAACCATAATAGCACTTGTAATGCTCCAAATCACAAATCCCGCCATGTTCGCTTACCTTCACTTATAATCCGAATCTATACTCTTAATATTATAATCCATAACTCATCGGATTCATAGAAAAAAGCGACCGTATCACACTTTACGATCGCTCTTTGCTTCATACTCGATTTATACTCACTCCCTCTTTGGAATTGGAGGCACTAATAGAAACATGTCTTTTAATATCTCTACTTCAGATCTATTTCATAGAATGGTATCTTACTGTTGTTAACACCATAAAAACAGGTCCATCATTTGCACTGAATTCATGCGGTGTCGATAAGCGGAAATATGTATCTCGAGTAGTATATTTAGTGATCACCGTAGTGAGTTCCACACTGGATGATCTCAATGATTTCGTCAGCGATTCTGAATACTATCCGGTTCTTCTCATCTATCCTTACGCTCCAATAGCCTGCCAGATCTCCCGACAACGGTTCCGGTTTCCCAGTGCATTTATATCCGTTTCTGTCTATATCCTGTAGTAACCGATTAATCTTCTTAAGCGTTTTCTTGTCCTGATTCTGCCATTCGATATAATCGTTCCACGCTTTATCATGCCAAATCTTATGCATCAGTCTACCTCAATAAGCTCATGTTCATGCATATTCCTACCGGCCTTTGCATCGGCTACACGACGCTCAAGTTCAGCCATGTTCTCAGCACTGTAGAACGGATCAGCTGACACCTCAAAAGGTATCCTCTGCTCATTTCCCAATTTCACAAGAAAGATATTGATCGCAGTTGACATGTTCATTCCCATATTCTTGCAGGCGAGTTCCGCCCGTCTTTTTACTTCTTCTTCAACTCTAAAATTTACCTGTACCATATCTCACCAGTCGACAGAAACTACTGTCGCTCCTTTCATGCTAATTATATAGCATATCCTATACACTGTAAAGTATTTCCTATTTATTCATTTAGTCCCTTTAAAATGCTTTAAAATGCTGGCCTGATTGCACCGTCCGCCCGTTTGTACCGTTGATTATCGCCTTACAAACTATTGGGTTAGCAACGGGTTAGCAAAGGTATAAGAATGGGTTAGCAGTGACAGGCATCGTCCATTCTCCTTTCATTTATGCGGGTTGACAGTTCCAAAAATATTTTTGCTTCCCCTCTCACGCCGTTCAAATTTGTTCGATTCCGCTACGAGCTGCTAATAAATCCCGTAAACATTGCGTTTACGGGATTTTTATTGGTTGAGTAATCAAGCCGTTACATGCTTGCCCGGTAGATGGCAAGCATTGCCTCCTCATCAAGGACCCTTGCCGAACCCTTGGAGCCGCCTACGCCTATGGCGCACTTCCTTGCCATTGTCTTAAGTTCTTCTTCCGTAGGCTCAACGCCCAGCTCACGTAAGTTCGTGGGCATTCCTATGCTTCTGTAAAAGTCCTCCATTGCCTCTATACCGCTTAAGGCGATCTCTTCATCATTTCCGTAGTTCTCAACTTCCATGACATTCAGTGCGAACTTCTTAAACCTTGGGAGGCAGTCCCTGTAAACATAGCGGGCCCAGCTGCCCCAGATAGCAGCAAGACCTGCGCCGTGCGCCACATCATACAATCCGCCCAGCTCATGTTCAAGCTTATGTGTCATCCAGTCTCCACCATCATTCCCGCATCCCGTAAGGCCGTTATGAGAAAGGCTTCCGGCCCACATTACTTCTGCCCTTGCATCATAATTATCCGGATCATCACGAAGAATAAGGGCATTTCTCTTCACAGTACGAAGGAGCCCTTCGGCCAGTGCATCCGTTATCTCCATATTGCCGCCGTTAGTGAAGTATCTTTCCATGGTATGCATCATTATATCCGTGCATCCGCATGCGGTCTGATAATCCGGAAGAGTCATGGTAAGCTCGGGATTCATGATCGCAAATCT
>JBGUQP010000017.1:0-12142 GCA_045131145.1 Lachnospiraceae bacterium
AGTCGCAGATCTTTGATTAATATCTTATTTTACAGATTTGATGGTTCTTTATATCTGATTTTTTCCAAAGGTAAATTTACGCTGCCCCGAGGAACCGTCCCCCTGTTTCATTTTTGAAAGCTGTGATAAAATGGAACAAGGAGGAACATGGTATGAAAAGATCATGGATTAAATTTATAAAATACAGCCTCGTGACTGCAGCTTTGGCAGGCATGATAGCGCTGTCTGCCTGTAATGTTAATGTCAATGTAAATCTGAACGGAAGTTACAACGACGTAATTGACAGCATAACAGACAGCGTGATAGACGGGATGTCTATGGATGAAAAGATATCACAGATGATCATTCCGGCATTTCGGACCTGGGATGAAGAAAATGTGACGGACCTGAATGATTTTCCCGAGCTTAAGGAGGCTCTTAAGAAACACCAGTACGGAGGGATCATACTCTTTGGCGCGAACATTTCGGGTACGGAACAGGTAACAAGACTTCTTGATGATCTGCAGAATAACAACAGGGAGTCAGAGAACGCATCTGTCCATATTCCGTATCTGACTGCCGTTGATGAGGAGGGCGGTATTGTTATACGTTTGAATTCAGGGACGCGTATGACAGGAAACATGGCAATAGGGGCTACTTCGGATGCTGCCGAAAATGCCGAAAAGACAGGGGAGGTTATTGGAGAAGAACTCGCAGCTGTCGGGTTTAATACTGATTTTGCCCCCGATATCGATGTAAACAATAATCCTGCAAACCCGGTAATAGGTACGCGGTCTTTTTCCGATGATCCTGCAGTTGTTACAGAGCTTGGACAGGCATATGCAGACGGCCTTATAAAAAGCAATATTATAGCGACATATAAGCACTTTCCCGGACACGGTGATACGGAAACAGACAGCCATATAGGTACTCCATCGGTTGAAAAGACGTACGAAGAGATAATGGAAACGGAACTTGTTCCCTTTAAGAATGCTATAGAGAACGGTGCGGATATGATCATGACCGCTCATATCACGTACCCGCTTATTGATGATGAGGTGACATTTGGAGATGGGGTTACCAAGGGCATTTATCCGGCAACAATGTCTAAAAAGATACTGACTGATATTCTCCGTGGGGACCTGGGATTCAATGGTGTTATCGTAACGGATGCATTGGAAATGGATGCCATACGGACGGCAGGACTGGTTCCCGGTGAGGAAGATTCGGCCGAATACCGGGTAAACATTGCCGAAAAGGTAATAAATGCAGGCGCGGATATGCTGCTGCTCCCGGCCGATCTTAAAGACGGTGAAACAGCTGAATTCTATGATGATTACATTTCCGGGATAGTGAAGAAGGTTGAAGCAGGAGATATAAGCGAAAAAAGAATAAATGAGAGCGTAAAGCGTATCCTTAAGCTTAAGGCAAAATACGGCATAGTCGACCTGCCCTGGACCGGACAGGAAGGCAGTGATATCGAAGAGAAAGTCAAGAGCAGCTTAGAAACGGTCGGATCGCATCCGCACCATGAGACAGAGATGATGATAGCGAAGGATGCGATAACTCTGTTAAAGAATGATTCTGACTTACTTCCCCTCTCCAAAGACAGCGGTAATATCCTGGTGCTTGGCCGGCTGCAGAATGATTCCGTAACGCTTGGTCATGCGGTAAATGAGCTTAAAGAGAAGGGTATCATAGACCCTGATGCCGATGTTCCGATAGAGTATTACTATGATTCATCTGCTGATGTAAAGCTCCACTATACGGATGAAATGAAGGAGCGGATATCTAAAGCGGATGTTGTCGTGGGCTTCTCCTATGCGTCGGGCAAGAGCGCACTTGATAAGCAAAGTCCGCAGTACATAGCTATGACAAGTGCCATTGAGGATACGCATAAGGCGGGCGGAAGGTTTGTCCTTGTAAGTGAGAACCTCCCCTATGATGCGGCCATTTATAAGGATGCGGATGCGATAGTCCTTGCCTATCTTGGTTCGGGACTTAATATCGATCCGACGGAAAAGACAGAGAGCGGGTCAGGACTTGTGGCAAGAAATGCCAATATTCTGGCTGCCATGGATACAATTTTCGGTCTTAACGATCCGGAGGGTAAGCTGCCGGTAAATATACCCGTGGTAGAAGAGCAGCCTGACGGAACGCTTGCTTACGGCGATGAGTATCTGTATGAGAAGGGATACGGACTGTCCTTTAAGTAAAATGAAACAGGGGGGACGGTTCCTCGGTTCATTTTTTCCAGAATAACTGATCGCGCAGCTATTTTCGGAAAATGAACCGAGGAACCGTCCCCCCGTTTCATTTTTGTTTTACCATCCCATCTTTCATTTCCTATTGCTTTTTGTAACCCGGTTTGCTATTATTAACAAAAATATTTACTGTCAGATAAACACAGATATAAACAGATAAACACATTTTTCACACGGATTATTATATTTCACAGTTATCCAAATTAAAAATATTTTCCGTATAACAAAAGTGAAACAGGGGGACGGTTCCGGCGCAAAGCCAGTCTCATGTGGGCCCTTCAAAATATACAAACATTACTGATTCATAGCAAAGGGGGAATAGAATGCCAAGATGTGCAAGAAGAAAAAGCGCAACAGACGTTTATCACGTCATGTTAAGAGGGATTAACAGACAGGTTATATTTGCCGATGAGGAAGACTACCGTAAGTTCCTGAATGTACTTAAGGAATGCAAGGAGGTGAGCGACTTTGAAATATATGCATTTTGCCTTATGCCAAATCATGTCCATCTGCTCATCAAAACAGGCGAAGAACCGCTTGAACTTATCTTTAAACGGATCGGAAGCCGGTATGTGTACTGGTACAACCTGAAATACGACAGGGTGGGCCACCTGTTTCAGGACAGATATAAAAGTGAAGCTGTGGAAGATGAAAGATATTTTCGGACCGTTTTAAGGTACATAATTCAAAATCCCATGAAGGCCGGGCTTGAGGAAGTTCCGGGAACATACCCGTTCAGCAGCATTTTCGGATACATGGGTGAGAGCGATAAGGTCACTGATGTGGAATTCGCCGGTAAGCTGTTTCAAAATAACAAGGAACTTCTCGAATTCTTATGCGAGAAAAACGATCACATCGGGATGGAATATGAGGAAAGTCACACCGGACTCACGGATGAAGAAGCCAAAGAGATCATGACAAAGATCACAGGCTGCCGGTCGGCAGCGGAGTTTCAGGGATTAGACAAAAAGATCCGAAAAAAATCAGCCGCCAAGCTTCGTGAAAATCACATGTCCTTAGGGCAGATCGCCCGGATTACCGGAATGTCAAAAGCAACAATCTACAGAGCAACAAAATGAAACAAACCTGCAAGGGACCGGCTTTGCATCGGAACCGTCCCTGATTCAAATGAACCGAAAATGAACCGAGGAACCGTCCCCCTGTTTCATTTTGGTCTATTATGTTACAATACTGTCCGGGAGGACAAAAAAATGTCGTCCCCTCGTTTCAGGTGTTTGAATGGTTAAGAGGAATATAAAGATGAATTACAGAATATTAGGTAAGACAGGATTAAAGGTAAGCGAAATAGGTTTTGGAGGAGAATGGCTTGAGAGACATGAGGAGCCGGAATCCGTAGAATTGCTTAAATACGCTGCGTCAAAGGGGATCAACATAGTTGACTGCTGGATGCCGGATCCCAAATCAAGGGATATAATAGGTAAGGCTATGGAAGGCTGCCGTGATTCATGGTATGTGCAGGGCCATATCGGCTCAACTTATCAGGGTGGCCAGTATGTCAGGACAAGGGATTTAAAGCATGTGCGGCCTGCCTTTGAAGACCTGCTGTCAAGGCTTAAAACGGACTATATCGATCTTGGAATGATCCATTATATTGATTCAATGGAAGACTGGAATAATGCAATGAACGGAGACTTCATCAGGTATGTCCGCGAACTTCATGAAAAGGGGATCATACGTCATATCGGCCTTAGTACCCATAATCCGGTAATTGGTAAGCTGGCAGTTAAGACCGGTTTTATCGAGATGATCCTTTTCAGTATCAATCCGGCATTTGATATGAGACCTGCAACAGAGGATCTGGAATCGATGTTTGGCGGCTATGACAATGATTCTCTTTCCGGGATCGATCCGGAGAGGGCAGAGTTTTACCGGATGTGTGAAGAGAAAAATGTAGGACTTACCGTAATGAAGGGTTTCTTTGGCGGCGCGCTTCTTGATAAGGAAAGATCACCCTTCGGGGTTGCATTTACACCTGTGCAGCTCATTCATTATGCGCTTACAAGGCCAGGCGTCTCATCCATACTGTGCGGTTATGATACGAAGTTACAGATCGATGAGGCAGTATCGTATGAGACCTCCTCGGATGATGAAAAGGATTATGCGTCTGTTATAGCAACGGCCCCCCTTCATTCCTATATGGGGCAGTGTACCTACTGCGGTCACTGCAAGCCCTGTCCCGCTGATATTGATATTGCGATGGTCAATAAATTTTACGATCTTGCGATCACACAGGATGAAGTTCCACAGAGCGTAACGGAGCACTATAAAGCATTGGGGCATACTGCATCCGAGTGTATAGGATGCAGGGGATGCGAGAGCAGATGCCCTTTTGGAGTACAGATAGCAGACAGGATGAAAAAAACTGCAGCTTTGTTTGGCTGCTGATGAAACGGGGAACCGTCCCCTCGTTTCAAAAAGGATGAAAAATGGATGAAGTGAATAAAACCCTGTATATCCCCCTTTACGGGAAGGCATGGGTAAGCAAACAGAATATGATCTTGAAGGATCCGATGGCTGAGAAGATCTGGGAAAGTCAGGGATTCCAGCTTGGAAGAAAATCAAAGTCAAAATGGCTGTGTTATAACATGGCGATGCGGGCAAGGATATTTGATGACTGGGCGGATACCATGCTTGAGGAGCATAAGGATGCACTCGTAGTTCATGTGGGCTGCGGGTTTGATGGCAGGTGCAAAAGAGTAAGGACTCCTTACAGGGAGTGGTATGACTGTGACTTTCCCGATGTTATTTCCATAAGAAAAAAGTATTATGAAGAGACTGAAAAATATCATATGATAGCATTAAATGCCGCGGAAGCAGGGCAGGTTAAGGATCTTCCGGATTCCGATACGGTTATTGTCATTTTGGAAGGCATAAGCATGTATCTTACAAATGATCAGGTAAGAGATTTCTGTCTGGCCCTGCAGGATAAATATGAGCACGTCCATGTCCTGATGGATGTTTATACCGTGTTCGGGGCTAAGGCGTCGAAGTACAAAAATCCAATTAATGAAGTTGGTGGTGCTTTGGTTTACGGGATCGATGATATTGAAAAGCTATTATCGGGACTAAAGATCGGGTTAAAGCAGGAACATTCGATGACGCCGGCAAGACTGGTAGATGAGCTTAAACCCGGAGAACGCCGGCTTTTCCGCCTGTTGTTTACCGGGAAGGCATACAGGAAAATATACCGTTTATATGAACTGGAAAAATGAACCGGGGAACCGTCCCCCCGTTTCATTAGAGGAGGGAGATCTGGATGAGAGCAGAGAATGCATTTGTTGAATTCGAGTATGATGAGGAGAATACAAGTCCCGAGATATTTGAGTTAAATATCGTAAGCGGAGGCTGCCATATATACGGATATCTCCTGGCACCGGACAAAAGGATCAAGGGACCTTATCCTACCGTGATCATGTCACATGGATTCCCCGGATATACAACAAACAATGATCTGGAACTGTCATTTATGAGAATGGGGTGTGTGGTCATACATATGAACCACAGGGGAGCATGGGGAAGTGACGGTGATTACCTGTTCACAAACTTAAAGGATGACCTCATATCTATAACCAAATGGGCCCATAATCCTGCCATAGCAGATCAATACGATATCGATACCGATAATATCTTTCTTGTGGGACACAGTATGGGCGGACAGACCGTCCTTAATGCTGCCAAGGACCTCCCGTTCATAAAGGGTGTTGCCGCGATGGCTGCCTATGACATCGGAGCCGCATTCAGATATAAAATGGAGAAGGACTTATTCCTTATGATCGAAACCGAAGGCCAGTGTCTTAAGATGACTTCGGCCAGTGATGTTTTTGAAAATGCACTCATCAACCAGCAGGAATTAAGTGTTCTGAACAGATACGAGAATCTCACAGGGCATAACGTTCTTCTTGTGGAAGCGACCATGGATACAATAGCTCCTCCGGATATAATGCTTAAACCACTTGCCGATATGCTTGAAAAATCAGGGACATCGCTAAGTTACCAATCCCTAAGGTCCAATCACAGCTTCGTCGGTCAGCGTATGAAGCTTGCAAGGATCGTGGGCGAGTGGATCGAATCTGTGATATGAGCCATAGGGACGGAGTTTGTGGCTCAACATGGGAAAAAAATGAGCCATAGGGACGGAGTCTGTGGCTCAACATGGGCAAAAATGAACCGAGGAACCGTCCCCCTGTTTCAAAAAATGAACCGAGGAACCGTCCCCCTGTTTCAAAAAGGAGAAATATGAATATTACATATAAGAGGCTTACGGAAGCGGAACTTAATACATTTATAGATATGAGGATAGCGCAGCTTACGGAGGAATACATCTCCGAGGGACGCAAGGTGCCGAAGGGTGTCGACCTTAAGAGTGCACTGGAAGATTATTATCACAGACATATGGCTGAAGGGACCTTTGTATCCTGGCTTGCTATGGATGGTGAGAAGATAATCGGGACCAGCGGTATGTCCTTTGTTGAGAAACCTCCGTATTTTACTTGTCCGTCAGGACGTCTGGGACTGCTTTCAAGTATGTACACCGATCCCGCCTACAGAAGAATGGGGATCGCAAAAGAGCTTCTTCACAGGGTTGTTGAGGAAGCAAGAAACAAGGGGTGCGGCGCGGTCCATATCACGGCATCGGATATGGGAGTCAAGCTCTATACGGCATACGGTTTTAAGCACAACGGAAACTTTATGCAGTATAACCTGTGAAGGGAAGTGCACCCTTTTCGCTTGAATTCTTTTCACTTCTTTCGTACAATCAGAACATGAGCAGCGAATCCGACAAATTCCGTTTATACAGAAACATAGTGCGGGTAGTATACCCGCTTATTCTTATTGCCCTCTTTCTCGCCATCGTGCACAAGAGGGATTTTTCCTTTTCGCAGAAGGAGGGGGCAAGGCTCATCGGGGCAAGCTACATGACCATGAACAACGAGTTCTTTAAGATAATCAATGAGCAGATCCGCGTCCGCGTGGAGGCGGAGGGCGATATGATGATCCTTAGGGACCCGGGCCTTGATGTTGCCAGGCAAAATCAGCAGATAGGGGAAATGCTTGATATGGGGATATCCGCCCTTATCGTAACGCCGGTTGATATCGACGGCCTGACGGATGTGTTAAGAAAGGCCAAGGCGATGGGAGTATACGTGATAGTCGTTGACTCCAATATAAGCGATGAGACCCTCACTGACTGCACCATAGTATCAGACAATTACAATGCAGGTACCATTATCGGCAATTATGTCCTTGATAAGCAGGATGGCGGCAGGATAGTTGTGTTCACCCATGAGGCGACCGCATCCGGCAGTAACAGGGTTGCGGGCTTTATGGATACTGTGGCAGGCCATCCGGGCTATGAAGTACTTGATCAGATCGAGTGCGAGGGCCAGTACGAGATCGCGATGCCCAGGATGCTTAACTATCTTGACGAGGGGCATGATTTTGACACGGTCTTCTGCCTTAATGACCTTGCGGCAGCAGGCGTGGTGGCAGCCCTTAAGAGTAGGGACCTGGCAGGCAAAGTCAATGTCTACGGGGTTGATGCATCCCCCGATGCCAAGGCGCTTATCGACGAGGGCCTTATGAGGGCATCCGCCGTCCAGTTCCCGACAAGGATCGGCGAGAGGGCGGCATCCGTCCTTTATGATATATTTAAAGGTAAGGAAACCGAGAAGACCATTATAGTACCGGTTGATATAGTCTCAACCGAGAACATAGACAGCTACAACAAGGAAAGATGGCAGTGAGTAAAGTCAGGGAAAGATCAGACAACTTAAGACCCGCGGTAACAGGCCAGTCGATCCTCATGGAATCGATGATGCATCTTAACTTCTGGATGCTGGCCTTTGTGCTTTTGGTCATTTCAAGGTCGTCAGCGGGGATAGTGCACGAGAGGAGCGCCCTGTCGTTTTTGACACAAACGGAGGCTATACCCGCCCTGCCCATAAATACGATAATAGCGGTATCCATCCTGTATTTATGCCTTGTTCTCCTCTTATCGATCACGGAGGAGAAGGGCATAAATCTTGTGCTCAAGCTCTGCCTTGAAACCATAACCGTGATATGGATCTCGGAACTTATCGGATTTTCCTATACGGGAATGTTTTTGATGGTATTCGCAGACCTTATGAGAAATCAGATGAGCAGGAGGGACAGGACCATTGCCATTATAGCCCTCGGCGTCTTCTATCTTGTGCTTGACTCTTCGGTCCTTAATTTCTGGCTTAAGCGTATATCGATAGAAGATTATCTTTTTTATTACAGGACCGATTATGCGGGTCTTATAAAGGGAGCGCTAAACATCGGCCGCCTCTTAAACACCTTCCTCTTTATCCTCTTTATGCTCTACCAGATAAGGAAGCACATGAATGAAAACGAGAGGATCATGATGCTCAATGAAAGCCTTAAGGAAGCCAACATTAAACTTGAAGAGTATTCAAAATCATCAGCCCTCATGGCACAGACGGCCGAGAGAAACAGGCTGGCAAGGGAGATCCATGATACCATAGGACATTCATTGACCGGAATAGTCACCGGCCTTGATGCCTGCCTTATGATGTTTGATAAGGACAGGGACCTTGTTAAGACCCAGCTTGGAGCCATAGCGGAGGTTGCAAGGACCGGTATGACAGATGTCAGGCAGTCGGTGAAGGCTCTAAGGCCCGATGCCCTTGAGAAGCTCCCCCTTGACGAAGCGATAGAGAAGCTTATTGATGAGATGGGACGGTCCACCGGAGTAAACATTGATTACCATTGTCATGACAAGCTAAGCGATGCCTTCGACGAAACCGAGGAGGAGACCATATACCGGACCATACAGGAGAGCATTACCAATGCCATAAGCCACGGTAACGCAACAAAAATAAACATAGATATAAGGAGAAGTGAGGATAACCTGCTCACGATAGATATTAAGGATAACGGATCGGGAAGCCCTAACCCGGAAAAGGGATTCGGCCTGACCCATATGGAGGAACGCTTAAGCATGCTTGGCGGGAGCTTAAGTATTGACGGGAGCGACGGATTCAGGGTAAGGGCACAGATGCCAATAAGATGGGGTCAGGAGAGAAGCAGCGTATAGAACTGAGAACAGCGGTACCCCTTTATGACGGAGAAAGGAAGTTATAGAACAATGATCAGGATACTGATAGCGGATGACCAGGAACTTATGAGACAGAGCATCAAAATGATGCTTGACGGGGTGGATGATTTTGAAGTGACGGATGCCGTGTCTAACGGGACCGAAGTCATAAGGAGCATAAGGGAAAACAAGCCCGATATAGTCCTTATGGATGTCCGCATGCCCAAGATGGACGGCGTGGTGTGCACCAAGATAATAAAGGAGAACTGCCCCGAGATCAAAGTCATAATCCTTACGACCTTTGACGATGATGAGTACGTTATCAACGCCATCAAGAACGGGGCCAGCGGATACCTCCTTAAGGGGATATCGTTTGACGAGCTTACGGAATCGATCCGCAAGGTCTATAGCGGAATGGCGATAATCAATGACGATATCACAAGCAAGGTGCTGCGTCTTTTTGCCGATATGGCAAGGACCCAGAAGCTTGTAAGCGTTGAAGAGGACTACGTTAAGGAGCTTAAGGAAGGAGAATGGGCGATAATAGACTGTATCGTACAGGGGGATTCCAACAGGGAGATAGCGGGTAAGCTTAACCTTTCGGAAGGGACCGTGCGTAACAGCTTAAGCAATATCCTTCTAAAGCTTGGCCTAAGGAACAGGACCCAGCTTGCCATATGGGCTGTCCAGTCGGATGTGGCAGGCCTTCGCGGGGGAGAGTAAATGAAGGGAAACAGGACAAAATATATCATTTGCATATTGCTCCTGCTTGCAGCGCTTTTGTTCTCGACAGGTATTAAAGACCTGATACCATCAGGTGGCGGGACAGAGCTTAAGATAGGTGTCTTCGCCGACAGCTACTGGGGTGTCCACAACGGGTATGAGCACAGGATACCGGATGATGCCATAAAGCTTTATGAGAAGGATCATCCCGGTGTGAAGGTAAGTTACGAGACGGGTATACTTAAGGAAGAATATGCCGAGTGGCTGGCCGGGCAGATAATGAAAGGGGAAGCCCCCGACGTTTTCTTTGTCATGCCCGAGGATTTCGACCTTCTTATCAAGATGCAGGCCCTTGAGGACTTCACGGACTACGTGGATAAGGATGAGAAGTTCAATAAGGAAGTATTCTACAGGAGCGCCTACAGGTTCGGAAGCTTCGATAATGCCCAGTACCTTCTGCCCTTTGAATGTGCCCCTGAGCTTATGTTTGCAAACATGACGATACTTGGGAAGGAGGGGATTAAAACGCCTTCCCTTAACTGGACCTGGGATGACTTTTATGACATATGTAAGAAGGTTAACTCTTCTTCGAGGGAGGCATCCGGTGATAAGAAAAATGAGGTGTTCGGGACAGTTAATTACACCTGGAAGGAAGCCTTTGCGGCCAACGGGAACAGGCTCTTTTCGACAGACGGGAGGGAGTGTGATTTTGCCGATACTAAGATAACGACGGCCCTTACCTTCCTTGATGAACTGGGTTCGCTTAACGAGGGAAACAGGGACAATGCCAGATATTTCGAGAAGGGAAACGTGGCCTTCCAGCCCATGTATTATGCAAGCTACCGTGATTTTGTGAAGAACCCTCTGAGGGAGAGCCTGTATGAGGACTTCGAAATTACCTTCCTTACCATGCCCGCAGGGTCGGAGGGGGACAACACCTCCATTCTCGATACCCTGTGTGTTGGCATGTATTCAAAGAGCAGGCATAAGAAGGAAGCCTGGGACTTTATAAAGATGCTGACAACAGATGAGACTATCCAGTCAGAGATTTTCAAGTATTCGGAAGGCCTGTCGCCATGCCGTGATATAACGGAGAGGGAGCTTAAGAAGGAGCTTGAGGACAGCGTCTCTGGTTCGCAGAATATAAACATGGATGTTGTGCGGCATGCGATGGATACGGCCGTGCCAAAATACGCCTTCTACGGGCAGGACGAAGCGGAGAGTGCGGTTGAGTATGCTGTGAATGAGATCCTTACGGGTGAGGGGAATATCAGGATGGAGCAGGTTATACAGGACAGGAAGATAAAGGGGATATTGAGTGGAGAGTGACATTTGTCATATTTCCCTATGACATTAATCTGAAAAAGAGATGATATTTGTTTGAATAAAGTAATGACGTTTGTGACTGTTGCAAACGTCATTATTTTTTTATCCTTATCCTGGAAGCGAAAACAAAGCCTTGATTAAGAAAGGACGTGAGGCTATGGATAACAATCCCTTTATCCTTCAGATGAAAGGAATAACGAAAGAATTCCCCGGAGTAAGGGCTCTCGACAATGTTACCTTGGAGGTCCGCAGGGGAACGATACATGCGATCTGCGGGGAGAACGGAGCCGGAAAGTCAACCCTTATGAAGGTCCTCTCGGGAGTATACCCGTACGGTGAGTACAACGGCGAGATCTTCTACCAGGGTAAGGAGATGAAGTTTAAAAACATCAAGGAATCCGAAAGCGCCGGAATAGGAATAATCCACCAGGAGCTTACGATGATCCCCGAGCTCTCGATCACCGAGAACATCTTCGTGGGAAACGAGATAACAAAGAAGGGCCTTATAGACTGGGACGAGGAGAGAAGACGGACCAGGGAGATACTTAAAAGGGTGGGCCTGACACTCGATCCGGACATCCTTATAAAACACTTAGGAGTTGGACAGCAGCAGCTTGTAGAGATAGCCAAGGCGCTCTCGAAGGATGTGAAGCTCCTCATACTGGATGAGCCGACATCGGCACTTAATGAGGATGATTCCGAAAACCTTCTTAACCTGATGCTTGAGCTTAAGAGCAACGACATCACCTGC
>JBGUQP010000018.1:0-6954 GCA_045131145.1 Lachnospiraceae bacterium
GAGTATTTCCTTGTGGACCGTGATGTATACAATAAGCGTAAAGATCTTATCTACTGCGGAAGAACTCTTTTCGGGGCAATGGCACCCAAGGGCCAGGAGATGGATGACCACTATTTCGGCGCCATTCTCCGCCGTGTTCAGGCATATATGGAGGATTTAAACGATGAGCTGTGGAAGCTCGGCATTTTAAGTAAGACCGAGCATAATGAGGTGGCTCCGGCCCAGCATGAAATGGCTCCCATATTTGATACGGCCAATATATCGATCGACCACAACCAGGTTACTATGGAGATCATGAAGAATGTAGCCAGGAAGCACAATATGGTGTGCCTTCTTCATGAGAAACCTTTTGCAGGGGTTAACGGATCGGGTAAGCACAATAACTGGTCCATGGTGACTGATGACGGGGTCAATCTGCTTGAACCCGGTAAGTCTCCTCATGAGAATGCCCAGTTCCTGCTTTTCCTGACCGCCATTATTAAGGCGATCGATGAATATCAGGATCTTATGCGTGTGTCGATAGCGTCAGCAGGAAACGATCACCGTCTTGGAGCATCCGAAGCACCGCCTGCGATCATGTCAATCTTTTTGGGGGATGACCTTGAGGAAATACTTGAATGTATAGAGAAGGGAACTTCATATAAGAACCAGGGAGCGGGCAGGATGGAAATAGGTGTCCACGTGCTTCCGAGCTTCCCTAAGGATACAACCGACCGTAACAGAACCTCACCCTTTGCCTTTACGGGCAATAAATTCGAATTCCGTTCATGCGGTTCGTCGATGTCCGTATCGGGACCCAATACCATACTCAATACTATTGTAGCTGAGGAACTGAGGCAATTTGCCGATGAACTGGAGAAGGCGGATGACTTTACCGATGCGCTGAATGATCTGATAAAACGTACAATTCAGGAACATAAGAGAATTATCTTTAACGGTGACGGCTATTCGGAAGAATGGAGGAAGGAAGCGAAGAGGCGCGGCCTTCTGAACCTTCCCACCACTGTTGACGCAATGCCCACGCTCCTTCTAAAGAAGAATATCGATCTTTTTGAGAAACACGGGATTTATACGGAGACGGAAGTCCGCTCAAGATATGAGATAAATCTGGATGTTTACAGCAAGACAATTAATATAGAGGCCCAGACGATGGTTGAGATGGCATTAAGGCAGATACTGCCGTCCGTGAACAGATATGTTAAGCAGCTTGCTGAAGCTATGAGCCTGAAGGGAATGATAGATCCCCTGTTTAAGAACGGGATGGAGAGAGACCTTATTAAGAAACTGTCCGTTCTTGAAGATAAGGCATATGCTCAGGTGGGTGAGCTTCAGAAGCTTCTGGGTAAGGCTCCATCGTATGACAACAATCTTGAATGTGCTGTCTACTATAAAGAAAAAATAATCCCGGCCATGGAAAAGCTGAGGAGCTTCTGTGATGAAATGGAAGTAAACACATCCTCGGAGTTCTGGCCATTCCCCACTTACGGAGATATCCTGTTCTCAGTGTGAATTCGTAATGTTCTTTCAGGGAGATACCGGGTGTCTCCCTGTTTTTTGTATATATCATAAGGGGTACCACGAAGTGGTGGTCTGACTCAATAAAGGAATATATATGGCACTTAAGCTCTACTTAGGCTGCTCTGGCAGCGGAAAATCACATAAGCTTTACGAACACATCATAGATGAGTCTCTCAAACATCCGGAGCTTAACTACTATATCCTTGTGCCTGAGCAGTATAACCTGTCAACCCAGCAGAAACTTATTTCCATGCATCCCAAAAAGGGGATACTGAATATCGATGTATTAAGCTTTACCCGCCTTGCTCACCGTGTCTTTGAGGAGGTGGGTTATTCGCATGCCCGGGGCACGACCATTGATGATATAGGCAAGAACCTGATCCTTCGCCATATGGCAGGAAAGAATGAGGATAAACTCACAGCCCTGAAGGGATCTTTTGACAAGCTTGGCTATATAAGCGAGGTAAAGTCAGTCATATCCGAATTCATGCAGTACGGTATAGGTGATAAGGAGCTTGCTCATCTGATCGACAAGAGCGCATCCAGGGGGATCCTTAAGCAGAAACTTACGGATATAAGGCTCCTCTACAATGAATTCCTGAAATATATAAATGAAAAGTACATTACGACCGAGGAGATTCTGCAGAAGGTAAGGGATGAAGTACCACGCTCGAAAAAGCTTAAGAAGACGGTCATAGTCCTTGACGGTTACACGGGCTTTACTCCTGTTCAGAGGGACCTTATCGGGGAACTTCTCGCAAACTGTGTTGATGTATATATAACCCTTTTAATGGACACATCGGTACTTGAGCAGAGTGAAGCCGACAATAAACTTCGGGCAGTCTCCGAATATGATGAACAGGATATCTTCTGTTTAAGTTACAGGACCATTGCAGCCCTTGATAAGATATGCCGGGACCGGGATATAGTAAGAAAAGAAGATGTGATACTTGGCGGTGAAGTGCCTGCCAGGTATATGTATGATTCTGACGGGAATATTATGCCGGATGAACTCAGACGACATGATCTGATCCATCTTGAAAAAAATCTCTTCAGGTTAAATGAAGAGAGATTCTCCCCTGATAAACAAAACACCGGTGATTCCATACATATCTTTTGCGGGACCGATCCATACGAAGAGGCAGTTGAAGCAGCGGTAAGAATCCGGCGGCTTGTTAACGGGGAAGGTTACAGATATAAGGATATAGCGGTTGTGACAGGGGATATTGAAACATATATGCGCTCGTGTGCTCAGGCTTTTTCTCTTTATGACATACCCTTTTTCGTGGATAAGAATGCTCCCGTCCTTCTGAATCCCGTGATAGAATGCATCAGGTCTCTTTTCGAGATAATGACTACGGATTATTCCTATGAGTCTGTGTTCAGATATTTAAGGACTTCCCTTGGTGAATACCGTAAAGAGGACATAGATATCCTTGAGAATTACGTGCTTAAGTACGGGATCAGGGGCAGAAAGGCATGGAATGATAAGTTTTTGAGGAAGCCCCGTGATATGGAAGAGGATGAGCTTGAGAAGATCAATGATACGCGTGATCGTATAGCGGCGGAGCTTGAAGTGTTTTTCAATGGTATTACCTCTGGAAGCGGAGGAATCGTTGGGAAGAATGCAGAAGATGGGGTATTTGATGTCAGGCTTATTTCAACCTCACTCTATACGTTCCTCACTGATCACAGGATACAGATCAAGGCCGAAAGAATGCGTTCCTCTTTCGAAGAAGCAGGCGACAGGGCGCATGCCATGGAATACGGACGGATCTATGAGGAAGTATGTGACCTGCTTAATAAGATGGTACTTCTGCTTCCCGGAGAGAAGCTTACCCTTAAGGAATATGCATCCCTTCTTGATGCGGGTTTTGCGGAGATCCGGACAGGGATACTTCCGGGAACGGATGACTATGTACAGATCGGAGATATAACAAGGACCAGATTAAGGGACATAAAGGCACTCTTTTTCATGGGCGTAAACGACGGTATCATCCCGACGCACGGAGGCGGAGGTCTCATATCCGATATGGACAGGGAGTTTCTGACGGGTGCTGACGGGACAGATCAGGAGGGCAGTATAGAGATGGCTCCGACAGAAAGAATGAAGGCATATGAACAGAGGCTCTATCTGTATATGCTTACATGCAAACCGTCGGAAAATCTGTATGTTTCGTATTCGAAACTGAATACAGAGGGCGATTCGATAAACCCCTCATATTTTGTAAAGACAATTCACAGGATGTTTCCGTATATAAAAACGGAACAGGCTGATGCGAGTGCGGATAACAGGGTATGCGGGTTTAAGGCTGCACTTAACTTCCTTGCGGGAGGCACTCAGGATATGTTTGTGGGCCGGACGGATGAAGAGGCCTTCACAGGCTACCTTAACATATTGGAGGACTGCTTATATGACAGTGCTTCACGAAGCATGATCGATGAATTCATGAAGGGCGGTCTTAAAGGCAGAGCAGTGGAAGGCAGGGATAAGATAAGCAGAGCGGTCGCAGAGGCACTTTACGGGAAGGGCTTAAAGTGTTCCGTAACAAGGCTTGAGACCTACGCAAGGTGTGCTTACAGCCATTTTATGAAGTATGGACTTTCACTTAAGGAAAGGGAGCTTTTTTCCTTTGAAGCCAATGACATGGGCTCGGTATTTCACGATTCTCTTAAGGAATATGCGAATATCCTTAAGGAGAGGGACTTAAGCTTCACATCGGTAGATGATGAAACGGCTGTGAAGATCATAGATGAGGCGATAGAGCGTACCATTGCACAGGGTGATTACAGTTCGGTATATGGGACTTTCAGGACGAGGTATTCCATAAACAGGATGAAGCGGATTCTGAACAGGTCCGTAAGTGTTCTGACGGAACATCTTAGAAAGGGAAGCTTTACTCCCAGTGATCTCGAATTTGATTTTTCAATGGGTGATGAAGTAAGGCTTAAGGGTCGTATTGACAGGATGGATTTATGCACCGAAAACGGTACGACTTACATTAAGATAATCGATTATAAATCGGGAGATAAGAAGTTCGATCTTGTATCGGTATATGCCGGACTAGATCTGCAGCTGGTTGTTTATCTTAATGCCGGCCTCGAGATCATATCACAGAGACATGAGGGTGACAGAGTCATCCCTGCCGGAATATTCTATTATCATATCGATGATCCGGTAGTCCGGGACGAGGGGGCGGACAGTGATGATACCGGAAAGATAAATGATAAGATATTTGAAGAATTCAGGATGTCGGGTCTTGTCAATTCGGATGAAGCGGTATACAGGCTTATGGACAATGATTTCTCTGCAAAATCTAAGATCATACCGGTTTCAGTAAAGAACGACGGCAGTTTTGCAAGAGGCAGCAGTGTTGCGAGTGAAGAGGAATTTGGGATCATATCGTCTTATGTAAAACACAAGATCGCCGAAACAGGGATGGAAATTCTTGAAGGAAATATCAAGACGGAGCCCCGCAGGACCGCAAAGAGTGATAATCTTCCGTGTGATCACTGCGACTATAAGGATATATGCGGTTACAGGGGAGAAGGAATATACATTGGGCCGGATGAAATAAGGAAAGCCCTTGAAGGAGCGGATATTGAAGTGGAAGATAAAAGTGATCTTAAAAAAGAGGTAACAGAACTGATGAGGTTTATGACAGAGAAACAGATATAAGAGATTTTGGCGTATATTATGGAATTTACGAAAGAACAGTCACAGGCAATTGAATCAAGGAATGAGAACCTTCTGGTATCTGCTGCGGCAGGATCGGGTAAGACTGCCGTTTTGGTTGAAAGGATAATAAGAAGGATCCTTTATGATGATAAACCGGTCGATATCGACAGGCTCCTTGTTATGACCTTTACCAAGGCTGCGGCAGGGCAGATGAAGGAGAAGATTTTAAAAGCAATAGAGGATAAAAGGAGTGAGGATCCTTCCAACAGGTCCCTTATAAGACAGGCGACTCTTATACATAATGCCAGGATAACGACAATACACGGATTCTGCCTTGATGTCATAAGAAATCACTTTCAGGAGATAGGACTGGATCCGGGCTTTCGGGTGGCCGATGAGGGTGAATGCAAGCTCCTTAAGGCCGATGCTCTTGAGAAGGTTATTGAAAGGGCTTATGAAGAAGGAAGAGATGAATTCATACATATGGTGGAATGTTTAAGTACCGGAAAGAACGACCGGGTACTGGAAGAAGTGATCCTTGGTATGTATGACTTTTCCATGAGTGATCCTAATCCCGATGCATGGCTTAAGAGGTGCGTTGAAGCATATGAAGGAGATGAAGCAGGAGAACCTGAATGGGCATCTGTTCTTACGAATCGTGCCCGCATGGTGATAGATGACGCATACTTAATGGTTATGAGGGCACGTGAGATAACCCACGAACCTGATGGTCCCTATATGTACGAGCCCAATACGGAAGAGGATCTTGAGCTTATAGAGGGACTTAAGGAACGTGAGGGTTATGAAGGTTTAAGGGCAGGCCTTATGAGTGTATCCTTTGAAAGACTTAAGGGAAAACCCAAGAAGGGGCCGGATGTTGACGAGGTTCTTAAGAATGCATTCACCAAACTGAGGGATGGTTATAAGAAGATGATCCTGGATCTTAAGGATGATTTTGCCCTGCCTATGGAGGAACAAAAGAGGAGGCATGCCGCCTGTCTTCCTGTGGTTAAGGAGCTGGCAGCGCTTACACGCTTCATGATCGATGAGTATGCCGCCCTGAAGAGAGACAAAAATGTTGTTGATTTTTCCGACCTTGAGCATATGTGCATCGATATACTCAAGGGAAATGACGGGAGTACGGCGGCTGAATACCGTAAATATTTCGAAGAGATATATGTTGATGAGTATCAGGATTCGAACCTTGTACAGGAAGAGCTGCTCAGGCTTATAACCAGGGGAAACAATCTCTTCATGGTGGGGGATGTAAAACAGTCTATCTACAGCTTCCGTCTGGCAAGGCCAAGACTTTTTGTTGAAAAATATAAGGAGTACGAAGAAGACGGGGGATGCAGCAGGAAGATAGACCTTTCGAAGAATTTCAGGAGCAGGCAGTCGGTCCTTGACAGTGTAAATGAGCTCTTTACACAGATCATGAGGCAGGATCTTGGCGGCATAAGGTATGATGAGGCGGCAAGGCTGAATTATGGTGCGGATTATCCTGTATTCCCAGACGGACAGGACACAAGCGAGCTTGTCCTTATATGTCGGGAACGGGATATGGATGAGAGAGAGCTTGAAGCCAAGGCCATCGCCTTTCGGATAAAGCAGCTTATGAAAGAGCATACTGTACTTGATCCGACGCAGGAAGACAAATACAGGATAAGGCCGCTTAAGTATTCGGATATAGTGATACTTCTAAGAACAGCCAAAGGCTGGGATGATACCTTCAAGAAGGTCATATCGGCGGAAGGGAT
>JBGUQP010000019.1:0-6390 GCA_045131145.1 Lachnospiraceae bacterium
GGTCGCACCATGTGCAACTTCTGTCGTTCCGCACGGACTTATGGTTCCGCCTGTTGTAGCAACACCGGACATGATCTTGTGGGTCAGTATATTTTCCTTAATAAAGACAGCCGTAAGTGCATAATCTCTGTCTACCCTGTCTATCCTGTAGGTCAGGTCACGGCCTATAGCCTGCCCGTTAACAGCCCAGTACTGGAACCTGTATCCCTGGTTGGGCTTAGCCACGACTGTAGCTGATTCTCCCAGCTTATAGGTTCCGCTTCCGGAAACCTCACCACCCTCGTTCGGATACGCGCACAGGGTTACCGTATAGGATGTCTTGGCAAACTTGGCAACTATCTTCCTGTCAACCGTCAGGTTGGTTAATTCGATGGAAGGCTGGGTACTGATTATTGAGTTGCCCTCTTTCCACCCGGTAAAGACAAATCCGTTATATGCCTTTGCCGACAGTGTGGTCTTACCGCCATATGTAACACGCCCGCCGCCTACAACAATACCTGCCTGGTCGTTCTCCGGATATGCCGTCACAGTCACGAAATTCTGTTTGAAGCTCGCCTGTACATTTATGGTTGACTGTACATTATTGATCGTATAATTTGTTGCGGTGGATACCTTATGACCGTCACGGATCCAGCCGTCAAAATAGAAGTTCTTATTGGGTACAGCTGACAGAGTCACCGAACCGCCGCTGGGAACTGCACCTCCTCCGGTAACGATACCACCGTTTACCGGATTGGCTGAAACATTTACATTATAACTTCCGCTCTGTACTATAACGTTGGCAACTCCGGAAACAGACGGATCAGCCATCGATGTTGCTATTATCTTAAGCGTACTTGATCTTTCCCCGGAATCTATTACCAGATGACCGTCATCGTTTATATATGTACCGCCCGATGAAGCTCCTGAAACATTCCACTTGACTTCCTGTGGTACATCTCCGTCCTTTCCGCGTACCTGGGCATAAAAGTCACACGAACCACCCTGGGCAAGCCTTATTGACTGGGGATATACCGCAACGGATATAACCTTTGGACTTCCGACCACTTCTGCGCTTACGCTTATATATACGGTATTCTTATTTCCATCATCTCTCCTGTCCTTAAGGTATAAAGTACAGGAGTAGCTTCCTACGGGTGCTGCAGGGTTGACGGCTACCAGAAACTTATCCATATCACCCATATTAAGCTGGGACGAACCGCTTAACAGTGAAAATGAAAAGACGTTGCCCGATGCACCGCTTATTCCGTATACAAGGTCTATATCACTGCTTCCGACATTAACGGCATTAAATACAAGACTGTCCCCTTCACCGACAAGTGATGTCAATCTTATATGTGATATTGAACCTCCGTCAACCTGGGTCCTTATTGCGTAATTGCCTTCCTCGGCAGCCTGTCTTTTTGCTTCCTCTTCAGCGGCCTTTCTTGCCTTTTCGGCTTCTTCTGCTGCCTTCTTGGCTTCTTCTTCGGCCTTACGCTTGGCTTCTTCAGCTGCTGCTTCTTCTTCGGCCTGCTTTTGGGCTGCTTCTTCCGCTTCCCTGGCAGCCTTCTCAAGTGCTTCCTGGCGGGCTTTTTCTTCCTCTGCTGCCTTGGCTGCTGCTTCCGCCTGACGGGCTGCCTCAGCTTCCGCTTCCTTCTGCGCCTGCTCGGCCTGCTTGCGGATCTCTTCTTCCTGTCTGCGCTGCTCCTCTTCCGCTGCCTGACGGGCTGCCTCTTCCGCTGCCTGACGCGCCGCTTCTTCTGCCTGGCGGGCCGCTTCTTCCGCCTGACGCGCCGCTTCTTCCTCCATCTGTCGCTGAAGTTCCTCCGGCGACGGGCCTTGCGGCTCCTCAGGTACTTCCTGATCGTAACCCGGTTCCTCATAACTGTCGTCCCATCCGCCGTCTCCGTCAAAATCCTCAAAGTCAGCTGCCCGGACCGCCATGATAAGCCCCGAGATATTCGATACGAACATAGACAATGACAGCACCATAACTATCATCAGTGTAATCTTTCTCTTCCTGTTCATCTTCTTGCATTACCTCCTTTATTCCGAAATTCTACACCCCTACATTATTATATTCATGTCACAAATAAACTATACTATATTTTGCATTCTATTACAACGCAAAATAAATGTGACGCGCATGCAACACATCATAAAGCTTTGGGGATCAACAGACAGTATAAATGATGTTATGTCACACATGCGTCACAGTTTCATGCATAATTTTATGATTTTTATAAAAAGCGGATATTCTAATAGGAATTTACAGCGAATTGACGTTCATATACAGACCGGCATCATTACTGTCATAACAGCCGACACTTTTTACATGCTTTTCGATATCCCTCAGCTTATAGTCCCCTTTATCGGCCATATTCCTTAAGTTCTTTACAATACCTGTGCTGTATATACTTGCCAGGGGCTGGATATCCGCGCCGTCTGTCCTTGCCCACAGGATATCTTCACCTTTATAACGGCTGCACACGGAAGTTATTTCCTCACTGTTGTAGCGGATCATATCACAAGCCAGAAAAAGGACGGCATCCAAGCCATCCTCCCCTGCTCTTTCAAGCACAGATATAATGCCCCCGAGAGGCCCTATATCATCATATTTATCCTCAATTGACACATAGCCGTCACGCCCGGTCTTCTGTCCTTTACGCACGGACAGGTATCTTAAGCAGATGTGATCATTAAAGCAGGCATCCACCTCATCACATATCTTTTCAAGAAAGGTCCTTCCGTCTCCCTCTATAACAATATTCTCTTTAGGCCTTCCCATTCTTCTTGACTTACCGCCGACAAGTACCGCTGCCCCCAACCTGTATGTCATCTCTCTCCTTACACCTTTCTTCTTCATGATCCCGTCCGCCTCAAAGGCGACCGGCCTATATAAGAGCTAATGGTTTTCGGGTTCAGAAGCTGTATAATCACCGTGTATACCACCCGATTTCTTAAGCAGCTTAATATCAGTTATCATTATATCCCTCTGTACTGCCTTGCACATATCATAAACGGTAAGGGCCGCAGCCGAGCAGGCCGTCATGGCTTCCATTTCAACTCCTGTCCTTCCGGTGCACTTAACGGATGCTTCTATATCGATCGCCAGGTCCTTTTCATTAAGCTTAAGGACTACATCTGTCCCATCGATCAGTATGGGATGGCACATGGGTATCAGGTCAGGTGTTTTCTTTGCTCCCATAATACCGGCCACCTGGGCTACCGTAAGGACATCGCCCTTCTTAACGCCGCCGGTCTTTATAAGTTCAAATGTCTCTCTGTTCACAAGCACCCTTGCTCCTGCTCTTGCTTCCCTGACCGTTATATCCTTAGCGGATACATTTACCATCCGCGCATTTCCTTCACTATCAAAATGTGTAAATCCGTCTGACTTTTTATTTTCTTCTGATTTATCCTTATCGACTTTAATGATATGATCCAGGATCAGACCGGTTATACCCTCGGCATCATTAAGATCATAAACACCGTTATCCTTAATATCCTTAAACTTCTCTGTATCATCACATGCAACAGCCAGATAAATGCCGGCCTCTTCCGGCAGTTCATAACCGCAGCGTTTACTTGTCACACCTATCCTTTTGATATCCGCATATTTATAGCCTTCGACAAGTATGATATCTGCGCCATGAGCATCTTCAAGCATCTCTTCAAGTGACATGGTACGGCTGCTAAGCCTTGCGCTCTTAGACACGGATGATATCATTACCGTATCCGCACCGGCCTTAGCGAACCTGTAGGTATCCTTTCCTTCCCTGTCCATTTCAAAGTCATGCCCGTCATGTTTTATGACAGCTACCTTTAGTCCCTTTCTCTTAAGCAGGGGGATCAGTTTTTCTATAAGTGTCGTCTTGCCGCTGCCCGAAAAACCGGAAAACCCGACTACGGGAATGCTTTCTCCTGTTCCTGTCATACAGTTCCTTTCCATCAACTATATCAATATCTTCCGAATGTACAATTGGGATAGTGACATACATCACACATCTGACACAGACCGCCTTCCGCAAGCCTTATAAGATCCCGCTTTGTAAACTTAATGTCCGCATAAACCTGTGGAAGCAGGACATCTAACATTGTAGTAGGCAGACTTATTGCAGCCCCCGGCACTCCCAGTACCGTCGCCCCGTCAAGATATGCGACCAGTGTCATGTTACCCGGTTGAGCCGGAAGCCCGTAGCTTATTATATCAGCTCCCAGTCGTTTTATCGCTCCCGGTGTCAGGTCATCCGGATCGACCGACATACCGCCTGTAAAGATAAGGAAGTCCGCTCCCCTGTCAAGCAGTTCCCTTGCGGATTCCATTATCATATCCATATCGTCATCACATATCTTTATGTCCAATATATGACCCGGATAGTATTCAAGTTTTTTCCTGACAACAGGCTCGAAGCGTTCTTCTCTAAGTCCGTTATATACCTCGGAGCCGGTGATTATGACTCCTGTTTTTTTCTCCTTATAGGGAAGAAGGTCTAACAGCCGTTCGTTCCCGCACATCTCTTCTGCCTGTCTTATCACATCTTCCCCGGTAAAAAGGGGAACTATCCTCATCGATGCAAGCCTTGCGCCTTTCTCCACCCTGTAATGATCGGGAAGTGTCGATATTGTTATATCTCCTATCGAGTTTATCTGCTCAAGCAGACCGGTATTGACCCTGAACATCCCCTGTATATCGCTTACAAGCACTACCTTGCCTTCCGACGGACCCTCGTAGTGTGCGTATTCAACCGGTGCCATCCCGGCCATCCTCAGGGCGCAGTCCTCCTCATGGACCATTCCCTCCGGAAGGTCTCCTGCATATATGGTCTTCTTACCTATATCAAGAAGCGCCTTTATATCCTGCTCCTCTATCACATGCCCTCTCTTAAAGAGAGGTCCCTTAAATCCCGGATACATAGCCGTTACGTCATGGCACAGGGCCATTCCGACTGCATCCTCAACTTTTATCTTCTCCATCTTCTGTCCTTACTTTCATCCTGTTTGTAAATCGCTCATCCTATGCAGCGATAATACGAAGTATTTAGCCTGTTCCAAACGGTTACGATCTATATAAGAAACGCATCGACCATGACTCCTCCGGGCACAGGAGCCTGCATATCCGTCACTATCCCGTATGCATTGCATCCTATGGCAGAGCTTATTACCGCGTTGCCCTGTTCTTTCGGAAAGTCAAGGTAAGCTTCACCGTCGATCATCTCAAGCCTTCCCCTTAGGAACCTGGTTCCCTTACCAGCCTTCTTACACTCATTCTTAAGCTTAAGCTTTATAAGTTTATGATCAAATTCCCTGTAGCCCGCAAGTTTCTTTAATGCGGGATAGCAGATGCACTGCAGGTTGGTTAATGATGATGCGGGATTACCCGATAGGGCGAGCATGACTTTGCCTTCCTTAAGGCCGTAGGCACATGCCATGCCTGGCTTCATCCCGACACCGTGTACCATGATCTTAAAGCCCGCTGCTTCCATGGCATCGGGTACAAGGTCGTAATCGCCCACGGATACTCCGCCCGTTGATACTATGATATCACACTCCCTGTATCCTTTGTCTGTCAGTGACTTTATATCTTCAACCGAGTCATTCGCATGTCCAAGGTATACAGTATCAAATCCGATACTTTCAACGGCGGCCGCGATCATATACCTGTTCGAATTCCTTATCTTTCCCGGCCCGGGTATTGCAGATATGTCAACGACTTCATCCCCGGTTGATATTATACCCGCTACAGGCTTCTTGAATACCTTAACAGCGGTCATGCCAAAAGATGCCATTGTTGCGATAAGTCCCGTATCTATTACCGTTCCCACAGTGGCAAGCAGAGTCCCTCTCTTTATATCCTCACCTGCCCTTATGACATTATCATTTGTCCTGTATTCCCTATACAGTGTTACGGCAGTATCGGTAAAATCGGTATCCTCATACTTGCATATGGCATCTGCCCCTTCGGGCAGCGGTGCTCCTGTCATGAGACGTATTGCCGTCCCCTTTATCACCCTGTTTTTTGGAACTTCTCCGGCCCTTATGTTTTCGATAACTTTAAGGGTCACCGGATCCTCATCACAAGCCCCTGCGGTATCTTCTGCCCTGAAGGCATATCCATCATAGGGTGAGCGGTCAAAGGACGGAACGTTTTCGGCTGCCTTGATATCCTCTGCCAGAACCCTTCCGGCGGCACTTACTAGTTCCGTTTCTTCATATCCTGCGATCCCAATATTTTCGGTCAGTATCCCGATCGCATCTTTAAAAGCTGCTGCCATGTTATCCCTCCCTATGCAACACCTTATAACTATAGCATTTTTTTACCCTTTAATCAAAAAAGTGACACATTGGTCAGGAACCAATGTGCCACTTCCTTTAACATACTGAAGCGAACCTAAAACTTGAGCAGCT
>JBGUQP010000020.1:0-5626 GCA_045131145.1 Lachnospiraceae bacterium
ATTGCCGTCAGAAGATAATATAATGGACCGCCGCTGTGCAGAAGCTTGGGAAAGTCACCATCCATCACAAATTCCATATAATCGTAATAAAGATTTGTACGCTCAATATCAAGGATGGTCGAATATATTACCACGTGGATCAGGGCGGCTATAGTTTTCATATATCCCGGTATAATGATCCCGCTTAGTTCGGCAAGAAAGAGAAACAGGGAAAGTCCTATCCATATACGTCCGAGATATCCCATCTTAAGGGCCGTTACATATGTTTCCTGATCAGTAGCACGGAGTTCCAGAAGGCAGCCTGTATCATAAACAAGATTTGAAACACAGCTGAAGAAAAGATATGTGTGAAGCCTGCTCTTCCATTTCCTTAAAGCAAACCAGCATACCGCAAACAATCCCGTTATAGTAAAATACAAAACTCCTGTGACAAACTGATACATATTTCACCTTAAGCTTTCTTATAACTATTCTATTTTAGCACAGGAATAAAAAAAATACGAGGATATCGAAAAACCCGAAATCCTCGTAAACACTAAATCGGCGTGACAGGATTTGAACCTGCGGCCTCTACGTCCCGAACGTAGCGCTCTACCAAACTGAGCCACACGCCGATTACCGCGAACGTTACGATTATATCATTATTGTTTCTTCTTAACAAGAGATATTTTAATGTCCATCCCCATACTGTTTGCATAGCGCGATAAAACATCCATCGAGGGTTCCGCCTTCATGGACTCAAGCCTTGCTATATTCGGACGCATTATACCTGATCTCTCAGCTATATCCTGCTGGGTTAATTTATGCTTTTTCCTGTATGCTATCAGTTCCTTAATAACTTCATCCGAATAAAAGCTTCTGTCTTTATCAGTCATATTGACACAGCCTCCTTAAGTCTCGCTATTTAGACGTCCAATAGCTGCCCTGCTCAATTACGTTATAATAGTTATTCATCGGGATTACCGATCCGCCCTTTATCATAAAGGGTTCCCACACAACTCCCAAATGTCCTACCGGGACATCATATGTGCAGATATAACCTTCGGAACCGTACAGGGCAAGCCTTGCTCCTGAAGATGTCATTCCGTCGGAATTGGGATCACCACCCATACAATTGGTGTAGTCGGATACATAGCAACGGTATACATTTTTCTCATCAATATCAAATGTCACTGTCTCGGATGTCAATGCTCCGATACCATCAGAAGACGCCTTGTACACGTTTTTCCCGCCTGACGTTATAACCCTGGCCTCAAGATCGAGCGGAGCACTGTCCCAGGCAAGCACTGCCTGTATCTTGTTATCGGGAACATCGGGGACTGCATATCCTATGGTGACCTGCCTGGCCATAGTGACTATCACGTTAAAATACGAATCTTCATAGCCGTTTTTGCTTACCCTTGCCGTATAGTTACCTGATTGAAGGGTAAATGCCGCATTTCCCAACGGATCAAGATCAGCCTGAGCAATAATATCACCCTCCCTGCAGTTAAGTCCTGCCCTCAGGCTGACAGATGCTTCCGTGATCGGAAGGTCATTTGCCACTGAATCCCTGACCGTTATCTGCGCATTGTATTCTGCTCCATCCGATGAATATGTAAGCCTGGGGGTCGGTACATAATAAACACCCGAGCCTGCCATGGCTGTAATACCGTATATCCTTACTTCATCAAATTCATCCTTGTAAGCCGATAGTATATAAGTACCTTCATCATCTGACGGGATAGTCATCTCATAATGACCGTCACCGTCTGTAGCGGCTGAGGCTGCTTCACTCATATCATCACTTTTATAGAGTTTTACATTAACATCTGCCAGAGCCTGATCATATTCATCAAGAATATATCCCTCGATATACTGCAGGCTCTCTATTGATTCTGCAGCATTAAAGGTGATATATGCCTTATTGATCATCTCTTCTTCAAGATAATTATACTGATCTACCGTACCGCTGCTGTATTCGGACAGGGAAGCCGCATTAAATACCGTTGCCTTGTCATCCTCACAGTATGAATATCTTACCAGTGTATCCTTGTCAAAATAGTATCTTGACGTTATCCTGCCGGATGAAATGTCTATGGGATAATCAACAAGCACCGTCCGAGAGGCGGCATAATTGACGAAACCGTTATCATCGTAGTAATAATCCGTCACGCTTAAGTTGTCAGAGCAATGCTCTACTGACGTTATCTTGCGTGTCTTTAAGTTTTCAGGACTCTTATATACAAGAAACTCCATCAACTTATCATCAACAAGCCATATCCTCTTATTCTCGAGAAGATATGAGTTCACCGGTGCTTTATCCGGTTCTTTTACATTTTCGATCAGGGAAAAGACCTCATCGGTCCATTTAAGGTTCTCACCCCTCTTGTTCGGTTTAAATAAAACCTTGGAATAGTCAAGTTTCCCGTCACTTAAATAGCTGTCGGAAGATACAACATGATTTATCTCTTCTTCCGCAGCGCCTTCAGAATCCCCGGCTGCTTCTTCTTCTGTGACGTTATCCTCATCTTCATCGCCTTCTCCGGTTTCGGATACAGTATCCAAACCTACAGCCTTGCTTACCTCGGCATCTTTTTTTTCAAATGTCTTCTTCACAATGAAAAAAGAGCCTATTACTATTCCTATAAGTATGATACCGTAACTTATCAGTCCTATCAGAATGATCAGGAAACGGTCTTTTCCTCTGCTACCATTACTCATCTTTACTATCTGTTTCCAAACCCTTATTATCTATATCCTTATTGTCCTCAATTCCTTCATCCGAGACGGATTCATCTATTACAGTACCTTCTGTCGGTTCTTCCTTTCCGTCACTGTCAGGCTGATCCAAATCCCTCATGTCTGTGTATTCCCTGTTCACGAAAGCTTTAATTGTAAAAGCAATGATAAGAACACCCGCGAAGGTAAATACTACGGCAACTATTGCCATAAGTCTTCTGTTTGGTGCTGTATCAAGTCCTGTGATCAGTCCGTGTGCCAGATATATTAAATACATGGCCACTATCACACGGATCATAAGGGTTATCTGGGTTGTTTTTCTGTCTTTGTTGTTCATATCCGTTCCTACACGAATTTATAAATGGTTACCGTATGATACTTCTCGCCTGCGACCTTAATGGGCGATTCAAATGAAGGCTGGTTGACACTGTCAGGGAAATACTGGGTTTCAAGGCAGAAACCGCATCTGTTTCCGTACTTTACTCCATCTTTTCCCACATATGGTGACAGTCCGTTGCCTGAATAGAACTGAATACCCGGAAGATCGGTATATACCTCCATTGTTCTTCCACTGCAGGCTGCACAGGCTACAAGCTTAAGGGTTCCGTCATAATCATCTATTGCGAAGTTATGATCATATCCGTTAACCATCTTCATCTGCTCAAAATCAGCATCTATCTCTTTACCGATCTTCTTGGGATTTCTGAAATCCATCGGAGTACCTTCAACCTCGGGAAGCCTTCCCGTAGGGATCGCTCCGGGCACTATCTCCGTATATCTGGCTGCCTTTATTAAAAGATCTGTATCGAGCAGTCCATTCATACCTGCATCATGTCCTGCAAGGTTAAAGTAGGAATGGTTTGTCATATTAAAAACAGTCTTCTTGTCACTGATGCCTTCATACTCCAGCTTAAGCTCATTTTCATCGCTTAAGGTATAGGTTACGCTTGATGTCTTGTTACCCGGAAATCCCATAACCATATCATCGAGCTTAACCGTAAACTTAACACCCTTTTCCAGCACTTCAGCCTCAAACATCTGTCTGTGGAAACCAAGGTTATCATCACTGTGAAGGTTGTTTCCGCTGTCATTATCGGCAAGCCTGTATTCGATACCGTCGATCGAAAACCTGCTGTTGCCTATCCTGTTTGAATTAGGTCCTATGGTTGCACCTATGTATGAGTCACAGTTCTCATAGCCCGTAACATCATCGAACCCAAGGACAACATCCTTAATCTCTCCCTTATCATCAGGGACCAGAAGCTTTACAAGAGCTGCACCGTAATCCGTGATCATGGCTTTAACACCCCTGCTGTTTGTAAGGGTATAAAGATTTGCTTCCCTTCCGTCCTTAGTTTTTCCGAAATTGCTTACTTCTACGCTCATTTTCTTACTCTCCTATTTAAAATATTTAAATCATATCTCAACTCTGGCATCCAGGGCTCTTGACAGAGTCACTTCATCTATATACTCAAGTTCACCGCCTACAGGCACCCCGCTTGCTATCCTGGTAACCTTGATACCTGTGGGCTTTATAAGCTTGCTTATATACATCGCTGTCGTTTCGCCTTCAATACTTGAATTGGTGGCTATTATCACTTCCGATGCATCAACACTCTGCAGTCTCTTTAAAAGATCCGGAAGCTTAATATCGTTGGGACCTATACCGAGCGACGGATTTATGGCCCCGTGGAGTACATGATATACACCCGTGTACTTCCCGGTTTTTTCATAGGCAGTCATATCCCTGGTATTTTCAACCACCATGATCTGCTTATGATCCCTGTTCTTATCGGCGCATATGGGACAAACCTCGTTATCGGTAAGAGTAAAGCACTCCCTGCAGTACTTAATGTTATTTCTTGCCTCTGTCATTGCATGTGCAAGTGCTTCCACCCTGTCTTTTGGCATATTGATTATATGAAATGCCAGCCGCTGGGCCGATTTATTACCTATACCCGGCAGGACCGACAGCTCGCCGATAAGCCTGCTTATGTAACCGCTGTATAATTCCATTAAAAGGGAAATCCTCCTCCCAGGCCCATTCCTCCCGTAAGCTTGCTCATACTGCTCGCAGTCTCTTCTTCAACCTTACGCAGTGCCTCGTTCACTGCAGCCATGATAAGGTCCTCGAGCATCTCAATATCATCGGGGTCCACGACCTCTTCCTTAAGCTTGACAGAAATGATCTCCTTCTTGCCCGAAACCTTAACCTCAACGGCTCCGCCTCCGGCAGATGCCGAGAATTCCTTCTCTTCAAGGGCTTTCTGGCTCTCTTCCATCTGCTTCTGCATCTTCTGTGCCTGCTTCATAAGGTTGTTCATGTTTCCGGGCATCCCCATTCCTCCGGGGAATCCGCCTCTTTTTGCCATCTGCTACATCCTCCTACATGTCATCTGTTTCTATTTCCATATTTATAACCGAAAGATCGGGATATTTCTTCTTAAATTCATCCTTGCTGTCAACACCGGTTATATCATACAGGACGCTCTTGCCCAGTACCTCTTCAATGGCACCGGTTATCTCTTCCTTTACATTGTCCCTGTTAAGATAATCAAGATGCATTAAATCAAATGTCGCTATAAGAAGCCGGTCATCATCCGTTACCGTAAGCTTACATTTTTTCAGCATGTTCATTCCTGGGTTTGATACCCGGGCTATCACCTGGCTCCATTTCCCGACAAGTTCCTTAATGTCACTGCTTAATGCCCGTGTAAGTTCAACCGGTTGTATATCCTCTTCACGGTTTTCAGCTGATACCCCGGTCACTTCACTTATGGCAAAGTCACCCTTTTCAAGTTTCTCTTCTATTGCCCGGATACGGTCAAGCAGTGATCCCGTATCCGTCTCCATCCCGGGCCTGCACAGCTTGATTATGGCTATTTCTATAAGAACCCTCTTCTGG
>JBGUQP010000021.1:0-2038 GCA_045131145.1 Lachnospiraceae bacterium
AAAAGAGAAAAATCCACCTTTACTGTATTCTTATCAAAGCTTGCCAGCTGAGATGTCTGAGATATTATTACCTTAGGCTCCTTGTACTCAGTTCCTGATAAGATACAAAGATTTTTAAGCCATAACAGGATATCCTTTATAGCAAGCTCCTCATATCCAGTCTTTTCATGGTTGTTGATAGCTATTTTCCAATCAGGATCATTAAGCGACAGGATCCCATTTAAGCACAATTGAACGATAAGTATCTGAAGACGTATTGTTGCAACAGTTTTGAGAAGCCCATCCGGGATATGTCCTTCTATACATTTATAGTAATCATCATGAAATGCTTTGGCTTCATCCTGATATCTTCCGATCACATCCTCGATTGCATCCCTATATTGATCACAATTGTTTGTCTCTATATCTTTTGAAGGTATCCTAATAACTGTATAGCCGTTATTCTTGAGGTATTCATCACGTCTCTCATCAAGAGCATTTTGTTGAGATTCTGAGTGCTGTGATCCATCAACTTCGATAACAAGCTTAAAAGGCTCGATCAAAAAATCAACCGCCTGATTATAAAATGCCCTGTTTCCATCATGCACAAATTCCTGTATCAATGCTTCAGGCTGCATGATCTGACGAAGAAACGGGTACTGTGGGAACATCCGCGGCAATATGGTATCGTAAAATGTTCTTGCGGGAAATTTATTCCTTTGATAATCACCTTTTATCAGGTTTCCCCATTCGGGATCATTTTTAGAAAAGAAGTGAATCGTATGTTCTTCAGCATAGCTATGGTCAATCTTGTCCTGAAGATATACGGACGGCTTGGTTGGACATCCTCTTTGTAGAAGGTTAAACAGCACACAGTAAAGAGAATGATACTGATCTCTCTTTTTTGCATCAGGTATATTAAATATCTCAAAATTTGAATCTGTATTTATATAATTGGCTGTATACTTGTTCATATCATGACCTCAGAAATAATGATATCACTTAAGTCGCCAAATATCATTACCTTATTCATCGCCAAAACTAATATGGCCTCAGTATAACACATATATATTCTGTCATAAATGAAATAACCGCCCCAACCTTGGCAAGTTAAGCGGTTATTTCATATAACTGTTGTGTTCTAAGGGCGGTGATTCCGCTCCTTTGAATTATAACATAACTACTGGACATTGCCTAGTCTTTCATATAAAACTGGCACTCATACCCCGCCGCCTTAAGCGGAAGCCCCTTTATCCAGGGAGGCGTCCTTCCCATCTTCTCACAGATGTCATCAACACTTGCATCCATCGGTGCCTCTATGACCAGCTCATCATGTACATGCATCACTATCCTCATATCCTTAAGTGTCTGCATAGCATAACACAGGATATCCCGACTTACCGCCTGCACGATATTCTCAACGAACTTAGGGCCATACGACTCTATCTGCACCCACTTCTTCTGTTCAAGACCCCAGTAGGTAACCGAGTCGGATCCGAACTTGTTGATGCCCATACGCGGTCTTACATACGTCAGCTTCCTTCCGCTCGGTAACTTTATGAACATCATGCCGGACTTATATGATATGACCACATTACCGACCTTCGTCTCAACACGTTCCATCACTGTCTTCTTCACAGCCCGGTCTATATCCCACCAGTATCTTACGATGTTCGGGTTGCTCTCCCGCCAGGCATCGACCAGAGGCTGCAGCTCCTCTTCCGCCATACCTGCCTCCAATGCTCCCATGGCTATGAGTGCACCCTTTGACCCGCCATACTGGCATGAGAGACTGGCCTGCTTACCCTTCTGCCTGTACTCACTGTTAACGCCATGCTTCTCTACCGGTATGCCGAACATCCTGCTTGCCGTTTCACAGTAGATATCCCCGCCCTTAACGAACGTATCAAGTACCCACTGTTCACCCGCAAGGAACGCTATCACACGCGCCTCTATGGCAGAAAAGTCCGCTACTATATACTTCATTCCCTCAGGCGGCACAAAAGCCGTTCTTATAAGCTCCGAGAGCGTATCAGGCACATTATCATATAACATGGTA
>JBGUQP010000022.1:0-3559 GCA_045131145.1 Lachnospiraceae bacterium
TTAGCTCCGGTAATACTTACCTTTATAGCCTTTTTTTTCTTTTCTGTGGCGCTTATCACCCTTACTTCAACTTCTTTGATCGAACCCGTATAATTACCTTTACCCGTTATCGTGATCATTTTTTCCGTGTCGGGGTCCGATTCTTTAAACTTTAGCTTTCCAGTCGGAGAGGAAAGTGTATAATCCTTCTTATTTACAAGCTTATTATCGTTGTAGTAGATTATAGGGTCGACAGTAGCGTTTTCCGCCACTAAAACCGTTGTGAGATTTATGCCTTCGGCAGGCTTGTAGCTGATACCGTCTCCCAGTAACTTAGGAAGGATATAGAAGCTAAGACTCTTTGATCCCGTATAATTGCCCTTGCCGGTTATCACTGCTGTTGCGCTTCCGCCCTTTTGGTCAACATTTATGTTGTTCTTATATTGTATGATGTAGTCGGTCCCCTCAATAAGGCCTTTAGTGCCTGCTGCATTCTTGACAATGATCCCGGGCGTTATGCTGCTACCGGTATATACATGCTCATACCGTCCCAAGTCGGCATTGTAGGCAATTGTATCGTGAGCAACATCAAAGTATGCGATAAAGCCCTTGGGATCGGTCCATTTGGCATATAATATCAGGTCGCCGTTTACAGGCTTTTTAAAATCAAAAGGGATACTGCACCACATATCCTCATACCATCCGTCAAACACCTTGCTTGGATCCGTCGGATCGGCCGGCCGTGCTGCCTTTGTTCCGATTGCAACCGTCTTCGGAGGAATGAAAGTCCCGTATCCATTTAGGTCATAGTATAAGGTGATCAAAGGCTTTACACCATTTATCCACTTGGCATATAGGGTAAAGTTTGAATTAACCTTGGCATAAAAATTGTATGGATACGTGCATGCAGGATCGGTAAACCAACCGCCGAAGGTATATCCCGCTTCCGTCGGATCGGCAGGCTTACTAACTGTCCCGCTCATGGGAATTGTCTGAGATGCTATTGAGTTCCCATGTCCGTTTAAGTTAAAATCAACCATAAATTCCGTTTGGATCCACTTGGCATAAAAGGTAAAGTCATCCCAAACAGGTTCGGAAAAATCAAATTTATATCTGCATTCCGGTTCCATATACCAGCCTGCAAACATATAGCCGACTGATTCCGGATCCGGAGATGGTTTACTTACTTTTCCACCCGGTATTATGCTTTGACTTGCCGGTTTAGTCCCGCTAATTCCGTTCATGTCAAAGGTCACCTTACAGTTAATCGATGAAGGTACTCCTATGACCACGTTATTTATCCAACTTGTTGAAGTACTTGATCTAATAACATACGTACTTCCATACTCATTTTTTCTCAGCGTAGCTCCCGGTGGTGATAAAACCCTAACACCGTTTGTCAATGTCACATCCCCCTGAACCGCTATTGCTGATCCTCCGGTCTCAATATCGATCCTCCCTCCCGATATCTCCAGGTCCGAATTGTCTGCCGATATACCGTTAAAAACCTTTCCTATTGTGATATCCGCATCAATGATGGCCTTCGATCGGGAATCACGAATATAGATACCCTCTTTATCCCCGGCCCAGCCACTGCCCCAATCAATCTCCAGTTTTCCTTTTATCTTAAGAGGTATTTCTTTTGACTGAACCGCTGCTTTTATAGAGGAAGCATTATCATGATACAGCTGGGTAAAGCGCCATTCCTCTGTCAGCTTGGCATTATAGAATGTAAGTGTATACGAATCGGGATCATACTCTGCATAACCCGAATCACAGCGAATATAATCCTTGTTGGCACTTGTAACCTGTCTTCCGCCGACCCAGAGGTTGTATTTTGTAACAGGAATTCCGGCTTTTTGGATCCTTACATAGGCGGCCGGTCCTTGTGTGTCGAAATCATATATGTAAGTCTTATCGGAGCTTATGCAGCCATCGACCGGTCTGTTTATCGCCATGTCCGAAGCAATAGTTATTCCTTTCTTGGCATACATACCGTAATTATCAGCTTTCGAATCAACGACACCACCACTTATCTCGATTTCTCCGGTCGATACATAGATACCATCGGCGGGTTCATCCTGATTACCTGATGCCGACACTTCCACAAGTCCGCCCTGAACATTCAGTTTATCCTTTATCAGGATACCGGTACAGCTGCCACCTTTGCTGTTTATATGCAGCTCCCCGCCTGGTGCAGTTACAACTAAAGCCTTTATACCACAACACAGCGTACCGTTGATCACTGTCGAAACAGTTCCGCCATATACATGCATGTATGATGTATCTATTGCCACAGTATCCATCGTACCAAAAGACTCAGCATACACTTCTCCTGCGCTCACTAACAGACTATCTGATACGATACAGGCTGAATCACTGTATGCATACACCTTGCCGCTCAACATCTTCACATTATAGGCACGCAATGCCTCATATTTACCGCGAAGTTTAAGATCAACGTTATCTAAATTGATATTACAAGCATCGGCTGTATCGGCGTATATGCAGTAGTCTGCGCCCGTTTCCGACAGGTCAGCCTTACCCGTGATCGTAAGACCATCTATATCAGAGAAAATAGCAGCCGACCTTCCACCCAGTTCTTCATAATTACCGCATGAGCCAACACTTGTAACATTGTTAAGCTTAAGCGTTTTGGTGTCGGAGTCATAGCTTACCTTGCCATTGCCTAAGACATCATTCTTATTGTCCTCCGTGACCCGGACCGTTCCTACCCACAGATCATAGGCTTCGGATACCCCGTCCGGGTACACCGGTTCGTTCTCAGTTCCTTCGGGAGCCACGACCTCATTATCGTTTCCTGCCAATGTATCGTCACTGACCGTTTCATCATTATCATATGCGGCCGGTAATGTATCTTCACTGACCGTTTCATCGTTCCCGGCAGCCGGATCTGTTTCAAACAGATCAGCCTCCTGTGATATAACATCTTCACCGGATACGATCACATCACTACTGTCTTTATTATCAGACAGTATCGTATCCTGTGCCGCATATGCGGGGATAGCCGAGATTACAAGCTCTCCTGCTGTCAGCACAAGAGCCGCCATCATGGCAAGTAAGCGCTTTCCTGTTGATCTTGTCATCTGATTTTCCTCCCTAAGAAAAAGAAATTTTGAAAACTTCTATATATGCACATTTCACTTATATATGATTTCGCCTTATAAGATAAAACATAACATATTATTTTACCTGCCACTATCCTCAAAAGTGGGGATTTCATCTGACTCTTTTACCCTCAATCATATTAATGGCAAACAGTACAACCGCCGATATGGCTATGTTTATAAGGACCCATTTTACTGCCAGTCCGTCATTGTTCGTTCTCCACAGCTGATAAACGGTAGTTGATATGGTGGCCGTCTTACCAGGTGTGTACCCGGAGATCATTGTCGTTGCCCCGTATTCCCCAAGTGCCCTTGCGAAAGCAAGAACCGTGCCCGCTATGATCCCGCTCTTACAGTAAGGCATCATTATCCTTAAGAATATGTAAGGACGACTAAGTCCCAGAGTCGCACCCGCCTGCGCCAGCGTAATGTCAAATGCCTCAAAGGCCCCC
>JBGUQP010000023.1:0-2479 GCA_045131145.1 Lachnospiraceae bacterium
TCTCTTAAACCGGGCGGAGATTCAGCGGATCATCATGGAAATAGTCGAGAGCCGTCTATTCGAAGACATTTATCTTATCATGATGGATCTTGACAATTTCAAGCATGTGAATGATCAGTACGGCCACAAGGAAGGCGATAATGTATTGATTCGCTTGTCGGGTATGATGAGAGAGGTGGTCGTGGATCTGGGAGATAACTGCTTCTGCGGACGGTGGGGCGGTGAAGAATTCATGATCCTGGTCCATTCCATTGGAGAAAGCAAGGTACTCCGGCACGCCGAGCGAATCTGCAAAACCATGGAAAAAATCCGCTTTGAAAAAGCCGGCAGAGTCACCGTGAGTATCGGTGTGGTGAAGACCCTCCCCGATGAATCTGCGGATCAGGCATGCTCAAGAGTGGATGCAACACTCTATGAGGCGAAGAATAACGGAAAGAATCAGGTGGTGTTCCATCACTGAGGAGAGTATCATCATAGCGAGAAAACGTGGCAATTGGGAACATTGAAAAATAACGCATAAAATGATGGGTAGATGTTACCAATCTTAACAGTAAAGAACTACTTCCAACATCAATACTGTTTGGATACGATTACATCAGGCAGGGGAAGAAACGATTTGATGAAAACGATGATTTTCATATAGTATTTGATAAGATCTCAGCTGATACGTTTTCCGTAGAATATGCATTAAGTAATATCAACGAACGAGTTAACGAAATAAGCAAGCTCATCAGTATAGAGAGTAACTAATGTAGAGATCAATCCTTGATAGTGTTTATATCAGCTCTGCCGGAATTATCCTGCGGAGCTTTATTCTATAATTCCGAGTAATGATCGGATATGAATCTGTAAAAGGCATCTTTAGCCATCATATTTGCGCTAGGGAACTTGGATTCCTTGTGTATCATGTAATAGTCTTGATAATCTTTCAATACAGCAATATTTGGAAGGCTCCTATGTACTTTTGAGGGCTGATATGGTATATATACAAGGACGGTTTTGGTACGTTTAATACCAATCCGTCCTTGTGATTTTAAATGGTTTTTGGCAGTCCTGAAAAATCAGTTTTGTGACCTTGAGTGGTATTCTGACGATTTTGGGCAAAAAATGAAGATGCAAAAAATCTCAGAATACCAATTTCTGGCGAATAGACGAACTTTTTAATTATAGGTTTTGAGATGGAAAAAACAGAGAATTTGTTCAAATTGCACAGTGAGTACCAGCCAACAGGTGATCAGCCCAAGGCTATAAAGGAGCTTGTAGATGGGTTCCGCGAAGGCAATCAATTCCAGACTTTAGTAGGTGTTACGGGGTCAGGTAAGACCTTCACGATGGCCAATGTCATCGCAGCCCTTAATAAGCCCACTTTGGTAATATCGCACAATAAGACCCTCGCTGGCCAGCTGTACGGCGAGTTCAAGGAGTTTTTCCCTGAAAACGCAGTCGAGTATTTTGTGTCCTACTACGATTATTACCAGCCGGAGGCTTACGTACCTTCGACGGATACTTATATCGAGAAGGATTCATCGGTAAATGATGAGATCGATAAACTGAGACTGTCGGCAACGGCATCCCTTACCGAAAGAAGGGATGTTATTGTGGTAGCTTCAGTTTCCTGTATTTACGGTATCGGTTCCCCGTCGGATTACATGAACATGATAATCTCGCTTCGTCCGGGAATGCATAAGGATCGTGACGAGGTCATCCGCGAGCTTATAAGCATAAGCTACGAAAGAAATCACATGGACTTCGGACGCGGCAAGTTCAGGGTTAACGGTGATATCATAGAGGTCTTTCCTGCATGGGAATCCGACCGAGCCGTAAGGATAGAATTCTTCGGGGATGAAATTGACCGCATTGTGGAAATAGACCCGTTAACAGGACAGATAAAGGCGACCATGAGCCACTTCGCAGTGTTCCCGGCATCGCATTATGTTATACCGCGGGAGAAGGTTGAAACCGCATGTGCAACGATAGAGGCTGAACTTGAGGAGAGGGTTAAATATTTCGAGAAGGAAGGACGCCTTCTTGAAGCACAGAGGATATCTGAAAGAACAAGATATGATGTCGAGATGCTTCGTGAGACGGGCTTCTGCTCGGGTATAGAGAATTATTCAAGGCACCTCTACGGCGGACTGCCGGGACAGGAACCTTATACACTTATGAATTACTTCCCGGATGATTACCTTATCATAGTGGACGAGTCCCATATTACGATCCCCCAGATAAGGGGCATGTATGCAGGGGATCAGTCGAGGAAGACCACATTGGTTGACTTTGGCTTCAGGCTGCCTTCCGCCAAGGATAACCGACCCTTGAACTTTGAGGAGTTTGAGGGTAAAATAGACCAGATGATGTTCGTTTCGGCCACACCATCGGATTACGAGGCTGACCATGAACTTCTCAGGACCGAGCAGGTAATAAGACCGACAGGTCTGCTTGATCCCGAAATAAGCGTCCGCCCGATCGAGGGTCAGAT
>JBGUQP010000024.1:0-2105 GCA_045131145.1 Lachnospiraceae bacterium
TACGGCAATATTCAGGCAGGATGCTTCGGAGATGATAAAAGCTTCATAGCAGCGCTTGACTTAAAATGTGAAAGAATAATGATAGGTGAACACAAAAAGGAACTGACCCAGAAGAACGGACTTTTCCTTAAAAACAAAGCAGTGCCCAAGATAGTCTACGTGGAAAATGGTGATATAGCCATTAAGGCCATAACGACTGATACCCTTAACAGTCTATCCTTTTAAAGAGGTGGTATGATGGATAGGTTTCGTATCCTTCAAAAATACAGTATAAAAAAATACAATTTCTTTCTTGTGCTTTTATGCATAGCGATAACGGTGGTAGGTATACTGCTTATCGGAAGCGCAAAACAGGATCTTGTAAAACGTCAGACCCAGGGACTTGTCATAGGTCTGGTTTTCCTGATAGTCGTTTCCCTGATAGATTACCACTTTATTCTTAAGTTCTACTGGCTTGAATATATACTTGCCATAGCACTTCTTGTTGCCGTATTTTTGTTCGGAGATAAAGCAGGCGGTGCTGCCAGATGGTTTGTTATTTTCGGAATAAGGTTCCAGCCTTCTGAGCTTGCAAAAATCTTATTGATTTTATTTTATGCGCAGTTTATTATGAAACATGAGGAAAAGCTTAATACATTCCGCATGATAATCGCATGTGTGGTGCTCATTGTACCGCCTTTTGTACTTATCTTCGAGCAGCCTGATCTGTCCACAAGTATCATGATAATCACCATATTCTGTGTGCTTATGTTCCTGGGCGGATTAAGCTACAAGGTGATCCTGGTCGTGGCAGCTGTTGCCCTTCCTTCGGCGATAGTATTGCTGAACATGATCCTGACACCCGGACAGACAATAGTAAATGAGTACCAGCAGAAGAGACTTCTTGCATGGATACAGCCGGAGAAATACGCATCCACAGAGGCCTACCAGCAGTTGAATTCCATAACGGCCATAGGTTCGGGCCAGTTATACGGCAAGGGGCTTAACAACAACGTCATAGGTTCCGTCAAGAACGGGAACTTTATTTCCGAAGCCCAGACTGACTTTATTTTTGCGATAGCCGGAGAGGAGCTGGGATTCGTGGGATGCTGCGGAATACTGATCCTCTTATTCCTTATAGTTGTACAATGTATATGGATAGCCGTAAGGGCCGAAGATCTTGCCGGCAGGCTTATAGCGGGAGGAATGGCCGGTTTTATCGGATTCCAGACCTTTATCAATATAGGTGTTACCACGATGATCCTTCCGAATACCGGACTGACTCTTCCTTTTGTAAGCTACGGATTGACTTCGCTCGTTACGATGTTTATAGGTATCGGGCTTGTTTTGAATGTGAGACTGCAGGCTGATAACCTGATATACTGATCTCGGAGGTTTGTATGAACATAGGACTTATCGCACATGATGCCAAGAAGAAGCTTATGCAGAACTTCTGCATTGCTTACAGGGGAATTCTCTGCAAAAATTCATTATATGCTACGGGAACAACAGGGAGGCTTATAGAGGAGGTTACAAATCTGTCCATACATAAGTATCTCGCCGGACACCTTGGGGGCGAGCAGCAGATAGGTGCCCAGATAGAGCATAACGAGATCGATCTGATGATCTTTCTCCGTGATCCCCTCTCGCCGAAATCACACGAACCCGATGTCAGCTATATAATAAGGCTGTGCGATATACATAATATTCCGCTGGCAACAAATCTTGCCACGGCGGAGCTTCTTATCAAATCACTTGACAGGGGAGACATGGAGTGGCGTGAAATGTATAAATAAAGCGTTTATACTTTTTCTTTCCGTCAGCTTTTGCATACTACTTGCAGGCTGCGGAAGCGGGTATAGATGCGAATATGACTATAAAACCAAACTTTCGGCCTTCGCCTTTGATGCAGCTAACGGAAGTGATGTTGCCAAACCCTTTGCGAAGGACCTTTGCGTTGTCGGTCCCGAGAATCTTACGGGCAGCACGGATCTTTCCGGGGTTACGGCGGCGGGTCTTTTTGATGTCAAATCATGCGGAACATTGTATGCCAAAAATGTTCATAATCAGCTGGCACCCGCATCTCTTACGAAGACAATGACGGCACTTCTTGCCTTAAAATACGG
>JBGUQP010000025.1:0-2817 GCA_045131145.1 Lachnospiraceae bacterium
ATAAGTGCGGTATCTTTGGTATACCTTGCCCATACCACCACCTCATCTGCCTCGTGTCGTACTCCTTCCAGGGGTACCTTCCAGTCAGGATCGAACAGATCGACAGAAGGAAACGGATAAACCAGCCATCCGGTTATAAGATAATTCCTGATGAAGAAGGGAAGGACAAGGATCACACCCGACAGGATGTATTTTACGATATCTCCGTATTTTTTCTCCCGTACCAGGCAGACAAAAGGATAAAGTGTAATAAGGGCAAGCACTCCCACGCTAAGCTTCACGGTCACAAGAAAGATCGAAAACACACTGAGCAGGGAAAATACCGTAACCTTATCATTACCACCCTCCGGTTCTGTATCTCCTTCGATACATACGGTCCATCTTATAATAAGCCATATTATCATCCATATGACCCCGAAATCGGTTGAAGGTGAAGTTATTTCAAAGGCAGTTATGATAAAGTATGCAAAAGGCGCAATACACAGAAAGTCACTTACTCTGATCTTAATATTGCCGCGTCCGGTATCCATTTTTTCTCTTATATGTACTGCATACCGGCAGATAGAGTAAACCATCGTGAAAGCTGCGAGAAAACCTGACACGGCATGCATCGACCGGCCGAAAAAGTGAAATGAGAAAAGTGCACACAGGGCAAAATAGGAATTGTTAAAGCCAAGACGTGTCTGCATATGCGCAAGTCCTTTGACAACTCCGAAGCTTTCGATCCAGTGGATACTCTGTGCATGATAAGTTCCGGAGTCATAGGTAAAGGATGATGCGGCAGTAAAATAGGCACATACAAGGATAATGAGAAAAGAAATGACAAGCGTGCATAAAGCTGCTGCCTTTCCCCTGCTTTTACCGTCAAATGCCGATAACAATAACTTCAGCCGGTCCCTGTGTTTTTTCCTGTCTGCAAAGGCTGCTGCAAAACAAAAAAGCACAAGAATGATATTGGCAAAAAGTCCCACTCCGCCAAAAATGCTAAAGTACTCACTGTAAGCGGTAAGCAGGGCGATCCCGCCAAATACATACCCGGAGAAGGAACTATCCTTCCCGGTAAACCGCGTAAGCACAAAGGAACCGCATATATAACATGTTATAAGGATATACAGCCAGTTTAGAAGGGTAAACAGCATGATCTACTTCCCCGCGTGATACAGGTACTCCCGCTTGGCGTCCTCTACCATCTGTCTCTTTCTGAAAAAATGATTGGATATGATCAATACAGGAAGGCATATAGATATCTTGCACCCTATCGAGATCAGGCATTCACTAAGTCCCCCCGGTATGGTAATCCGAAGATCCTGTCCGTATGCATACAGGTGCAAAAGGGGATAAAGGCACAGCCATCCTATAATGGCTGCCCCGGTCTCTATCACGGCATAATCAAGGATTGCCATTCCCGAAAACCTTCCGTACTTTACTCCCGTTTTCTCTGCATAGTGGCCGGTTACCGCCCCTGTCACAAACAGGATGCACATCTCAATAAAGGCATCCGGCCTTCCAAATACAACTCCCGTAAGGAGACATGATACCACCGGAACCAGGATACCTGTAACGATTCCGTTGATCGCCGCAACAATAACAAGCGCCACCGCACAAATACGGATAGCCCACTCATCCCCTACATAAGGTATGTTCCATACCGCAGCGTTGATCATGATAAGCAGTATAGTACCCACTACAATCGATATAACCGTTTTTGTATCAAATCTGTTTTCCATGCCTTCAGTTTACCACAGCAGTGGGAATACTTACAATATCTTTATACCTTGTGGAATAAATGATAAGGTCACCTATTTCCATATCAAGCATTGTCTTAAGCGCTATGGCATAGTACTCAAGCTGTACATGGTAGCGATCGGCAAGATCCTTTATATCATCCACTCTGTCAGTCTTGTAGTCAACAATGACTATCCTGTCATCCTCTATAAAATATGCATCTATGATACCCTGAATGATAATGCCTTCATACGAGAACATGAAGGGCTGTTCCCTGTACAGGAGCCCCCGCTCATCGGCCTTCTTCATACGCTCGGCAAGCGGGCTGTTTAAGAATCCGCTTATCTCCGATACGGTCACGCAGTCGGCAAGGGTTTCCTCCATCAGGCCTTCCCTCTTAACAAATTCAAGGAATTCCTCTATATCCTTATCTGCCGTACCCTTCGAATAGTCCCATACTTCAAATACCCTGTGGACAGCAGTTCCATGCAGTGTCGCAGGTACCGCCCCCTCTTCTTCCTTAATGAATTCGGGTATATAAGGTGTAACCTCCTCCTGTTTAAACATCTCATGGGTCGTATCGGGAATCCCTGTATCTTCATGGTCTTCCATGCTCCGTCTCTTAAGCTCGGTTACCGATATCTTCTCGAAGGCCTTCTTTTCATTTTCATAAGGATATGTAAAGGTAAATCTGCCGGGAAGCTCATGTGATACACCCTTCCTGTCTCTTCTAAGCACTGACAGGATCTTCTCCCTGCGTTCTTCTCCTCTTATACCCGAGGCTACCGCTTCAGCAGTAAGAGCGGCGGCAGACAAGGTGCTTATCGAAAGAGAAGGAATCCCCTCTGTGGTTATGCCATGAATTATAAGATCCAGATAATTATCACAGCTTATAATACCTTTACCTGATCTCAGTGCTTCATCCGGGTCATTGACCATTCCGGTCATAATGAGTTTTTCCTTGGCCCTCGTCATTGCCACATAGAGAATACGCTCTTCCTCAGCTCTTATCTCATCTCCCCTCTTAATGGCAACGGCCCTTTTCATCGCAGTGGCCTGCTTTATCCTTCGCTCTGGATCCACAAGATCCAC
>JBGUQP010000026.1:0-3068 GCA_045131145.1 Lachnospiraceae bacterium
TAGCTATGGCAGGCTTTAACATCGGAAAAACTATGAGGAAGAACAGGTGCACCGGTCCGCATCCGTCTATCACCGCCGCTTCATCGAGTTCCACCGGTACCTTCGCAACAAAACCATGGATCAAAAAGGTCATGAACGGAAGCTGCATTGCCGTGTATAATAGTATGATCCCGATCGCGGTATTGTTAAGATGAAGGAACTGCAACACTCTGGTCAGCGCTACATAGTTAACCGGAAGAGTTATCCCGAGGACTATGAACATATACAGGAATTTATTGAGTTTTGTCTGGTTCCTTGACAGTACATATGCCGCCAGTGCCGCAAACAATACACATAGTATTACGGACCCTGCGGAATAAATAAGGCTGTTGAAAAAAGAAGTTGCAAGTTTTCCCTTTTCTATAACTTTGACAAAGTTGCTCCACTGGATCGGAAGATCCGGAAGATGCAGGTTCATCTTTGAAGCCGCCTTTTTATCCTTTAGTGAATTGAACAGGATAAGGAGAAGCGGTATCAGACATATCGCTGAAAAGATCCATGCTATAAGGTTTCTTACGATAGCCAATATGGTCTTTTTAACTTTCATTATTCCACCACCTCATTTTTCGTCATAACCCTTATCATGTAAATACCGACAAATATCATTATCACAAACATTACCGATGACAGTGCCGTACCTACAGCATACTGGCCTGTTCCGAACTTCTTAAATACTGCCGTATAAAGGACCTCCGTCGTTGCTTTTCCCGGACCGCCGTTAGTGAGCGCATAGACCATATCAAATACCTTCAGTCCGTATATGACATTTAAAACGGTCGTTGTGGCAAGTGTAGGGAGGATCAGCGGGAAGGTGATGTATCTGAATTTTTTCCATCCGCCTGCTCCGTCTATCGCCGCTGCTTCATAATAGTCCGATGAAATGGACAGTATCCCCGCAATTAAGATCGTCATAATGTATCCGACTCCGCGCCAGATATCAACCGCCATTACCGAACCGAACGCAAGCTCCGATGAAACAAGCCATTTTTTCGCGAGCATCTCAAGACCGATGGATCTGAAAAAGGAGTTTAGCAGCCCGGATTTGGGATCGAGGATCGACTTAAAGATCATGCCTATGATGAGTGTTGAAAGTACGGACGGCATGAACACGATCCCACGGTGCATATTAAGAAAACGGATCGATTTCGTTAAGAGCAGGGCAAGAACAAGGCCGATCACATTCTTGAGTATCGTCGTGATCAAAGTGAACTCTAAGGTATTTGTGATGATCTTCATATAATTCTCATCGGATGAGAATACGGTCTTAAAATTCTCAAATCCCACATAGTGAAGCTCATCCGAATATGCCGACCAGTCCGTGAACGAATATCCCACACCGATAAGTCCCGGCAGAAAGAAAAACACAAAATATATGATCAATGCACCAAGAGCAAAATATCTCGGATATACTTTATTCCTGTTCATCTGGATTTACCTTTCTAAAAACCGAGGCTGTCTGATCGCTGTCAGACAGCCTCAATATCTTAGTGATCTTTGTTATTATTTCCAGGCGGGATCAGAAGCCGCTGCTGCCTGTTCGGCCCTTAATTTATCAATATCCTTAAGGACTTCTTCGGGAGTCATCTCACCTAAGAACATTGCAGACATGTCGGCACCGATATCCATCCATGCAGGATTGTAATACTTAACGGATGCCTGGAAAACAGCAACCTTATTGGGATATCTGTCATAGAAATCCTGAACTACCTTGGAGTATGCCGAAGGTGCATTTGAGTAAGGAAGCTGATTGAACTTGCCTACGTTTTCCGTCATGTATGCAAGGCTTTCATCGGAAGCCATGAACTCAAGATACTTCTTGGCTGCATCGATGTTCTTTGAGCCCGAGAATATGAACCTTGAAGGTCCGCAGTAGTTTACGTTAAGAGCCTGGTTGTCGCAGAGAGGATTAACGAAATATCCGATATTGTCTTCAGAGAAGTTGGGATCTGCCGCATTGACTTCTGCACCGAGACCCTGGTTGTAAAGAACCATTGCATATTCGCCGCTTGCTATTGAAGCAGGTGCATCCGCATATTCGTTTGACATGTAGTTATCGCCCATGTAACCCTTGTCAGCCATTTCCTTTATCTGTGAGAATATTGTAGTGAGTTCCTTGTTTCCCTCGAAGGTGGCTTCATTATTATTGAGCTTTTCGGGATATGAAGGATCTGCCTGTGTTGCGGCAACGGCTGCCTCTGTCCAGCATACATGATGCCATCCGTCAGAAACGGATTCATAGATCGGGATGATACCGGCTGCTTTGATCTTCTCGCATACATCGCAGAATTCAGCATAGTTTGTCGGTATCTTAAGTCCGAGTTCATCAAACATTGAAATATTGTATGCTACAGCCCAGCATGCCGATACGTCCTGTATGGGCTGTCCGTAGAGCTTACCGCCTGCGGATAACTCAACGGCTGCAGCGGGATCAACGTTGCCTGCCCAGCTTTCACCGGAAAGGTCAACCGCATTTTTCTCAACATCAAACTGTGTGACTATGGAGAACTGTGAGCTCTGGCCACCGAAGATATCCGTACATTCGCCGGCATTGATCTTCGTCATCAGAAGACTTTCATACTGATCCGAAGGAACTATCTGATAGTCTACCTTAATACCCGTCTGCTCTGTGAATTTCTCACCAAGTTCCATTTCGGCATCCTGGATCCAGTCCTGGCTTGCCATAAAGGTTATAGTTACATCATCACCCGATTCCGCCGTCTCCTCAGCGGGAGCTGCTTCTTCTTCCTTGCTTTCCTCTGCAGGAGCCTCTTCCTGCGCTGCCGCAGGCTCTGAAGCAGCCGGAGCAGCACTTGTACTGCCGCCCTGTGCACATCCTGCAAGCAACCCCATAACCATAGATAAAGACAGTAATGATACCATTATCTTCTTTTTCATATTAACCCTCTCTTTTCTTTGATAAACAACAGTTACTGACATTTGACAATCGATTGCTTGTATGCTTATCTTAAATCAATACTTTTTTTGTTAAAATGGATAAAAAAGGAATCTGACATGGATATTTTTTACCG
>JBGUQP010000027.1:0-6495 GCA_045131145.1 Lachnospiraceae bacterium
ACTAATGAAAAAGAAAGCATTGGCATTATTATTAAGCGTTGCAACAGTTGTAACCATGATGGGTTGCGGCGGCCAGGCAGCAGCACCTGCTGAGGCACCGGCAGCTGAAGCACCTGCTGAAGAAGCTGCACCGGCAGAAGAAGCTTCCGCTGAAGAAGCTCCCGCTGAGGAAGAGGCTGAGCCTGAGTCGATCGGAAGCAGCGTTGAGGGTGAGCTTTCGGTTACGATCTGGGATGAAGGGCAGAGGCCCGGACTTCAGCAGATAGTTGATGAATGGTCAGCTCAGTCAGGCGTTAAGGCAACGATCCAGGTTGTTGACTGGAACAACTACTGGACACTTCTTGAGGCAGGCGCAACAGGCGGCGAGCTTCCCGACGTATTCTGGATGCATTCAAACGTAGCTCAGAAATATATGGAGAACGATCAGCTTCTCGACCTTACAGACAAGATCGCAGCAAGCGACAAGATCGATCTTAAGAATTATTACGAAGGTATTGTTAATCTTTATCAGTCAAACGGCAAGCAGTATGCGGTTCCCAAGGATATTGATACCATCGCCCTTTGGTACAACAAGACCATCTTCGATGAGATGGGTGTTGCTTATCCCGATGATACATGGACATGGAAAGACTTTGCGGATGCAGCCAAGAAGCTTACCAATGATGACCACTGGGGATATGCCATTGCTCCCGGTAATAATCAGGAAGGTTACTATAACACGATCTATTCATACGGCGGATATGTTATAAGCGATGACAAGAAGAAGTCAGGTATGGATGATCCCAAGACTATCGAGGCAGTTAAGCTCTTTACAGATATGATCGCTGAAGGTTCATGTCCCGATCTTGCAACCGTATCCGAAACAGCTCCCAATGAGCTCCTTCAAGCAGGCAAGGTTGCAATGTCAATAAACGGATCATGGATGCTTGCCGGCTATCGTGATAATGAGTACACATCCAAGAACTGTGATGTTGCAGTACTTCCTTACACAAACGATCCTTCAGACCGTGTATCGATCTACAACGGACTTGGTTGGGCTGCAGCTGCCAACACCAAGAATCCCGATGCAGCATGGTCGCTTATAGAGTACCTTGGTTCCAAGGAAGCTCAGCTTAAGCAGGCAGAGCTCGGTGTAACGATGTCAGCATACATGGGAACTTCAGATGCATGGGTTAACAGTGTTGACTGCTTCGACCTTAACGGTCATATGAAGATGCTTGATGCCAAGCTCGTATTCAGGCCTTACTCAAGGGATACAACAGTCTGGGAAGACATGATGATCGAAAAGCTTCAGGATGCATGGACAGGCGACAAGCCGGTAGATGCAGTATGTAAGGAAATAGCAGAGGAAATGAATGAGGATCTTGCTGAAGAGTAATCTATGAACGGATTACAAAAAATGATAGGATAATAATGAGGGTGCGCGTGGGGGAATGCTCCCTGTGCGCACCCTTACTTTACAGATAAAGGATCAATAAGGAGGATGCCGTGAAGAAAAAGGTGACGTCCAGACAGAGAAGCGAGTTTATATGGGGATGGCTCTTTATCCTGCCGACAATGCTGGGACTTATAATACTTAATCTTTACCCAATGGTCGATACGATAAGGCAGAGCTTCTATAAGACCGGTGATTTCGGCAAGGGCAATGTCTTTGTGGGTATGAAGAATTACCAGAAGGTCTTGGGTGATTCAGAAGTATGGCAGTGTTTGTGGAACACGGTCAAATACGCCATAGTGGAGGTACCGCTTTCGATAGTGATCGCTCTTTTGCTTGCGGTCCTGCTTAACAAAAAGCTTAAGGGAAGGGATGCTTTCAGAACGATATTCTTCCTGCCGATGGTAGTTGCTCCGGCAGCCATAGCAATGGTCTGGAAGTGGCTCTATAATTCCAATTTCGGCCTAATAAACAATGTATTTCATATCAAAGTCAACTGGATCTCGGATCCGAAGATAGCAATTTATTCCATTGCCGCGATCGGTATATGGTCGGTTATCGGTTATAACATGGTTCTTTTTCTTGCAGGCTTGCAGGAGGTTCCAAGGGACTATTACGAAGCAGCATCCCTCGATGGTGCAAACGGCTGGCAGCAGCTCATAAACATAACAGTTCCTCTTATTTCGCCAACCATCTTTTTTGTTCTTGTTACAAGGATAATTGGTGCCATGCAGGTCTTCGACCTTATATACATGATGATAGACCTTAATAATCCCGCCTGGAAGAAGACAGAATCACTCGTGTTCCTCTTCTATAAATATTCCTTCGAGCAGAGCAAGAAGGGATACGGTGCGACGGTTATAGTGGTCCTTCTGGTGCTTATACTCATACTTACGATCTTCCAGCTCATCGGCCAGAAGAAATGGGTTCACTATGAATGATCATAAGGGGGTTAAGTTAATATGAAAAAAACACTTGGAAATACAGTTATATATATAGTTCTGATCCTGGTATCGATCACAATGCTGGTGCCTTTCCTATGGATGTTTTTAACGGCATTTAAGACAACTGCCGAGACGATGCAGGTCGATCCCTTCGTCATAGTACCAAAGGTATGGCAGACACAGAACTTCGGCAATGTTATAAAGGCAATGAATTTCATAAGGCTCTATGCAAATACGCTTGCGATGGTTGCATTAAGGATCCTGTTTGCGATACTTACCGCAACACTATCCGGCTATGCCTTTGCAAGGCTTGAATTCAGGGGTAAGAATTTCATGTTTGCCCTTGTTCTTCTTCAGATGATGATACCTGTACAGCTTTTTATCATTCCCCAGTACGTAATGGTAAGCAAGCTCCATCTTACAAATACCATAATGGGACTTGTTTTCCCGGGTATAGTGACGGCATTCGGAACCTTCCTTCTAAGGCAGGCCTATATGCAGTTGCCCCGTGACCTTGAGGAGGCGGCAAGGCTTGACGGATGCAATATCCCACAGACATTCTTTTATATAATGTCTCCTCTTACCAAGTCAGCCATGGTCGCTCTTGGTATCTTTACAGCGGTCTTTGCTTATAAGGACCTTATGTGGCCCATGATCGTATGTCCCGACAACAGGGCAACGACACTTGCATCGGCTCTTGCCAAGATGAACGGACAGTACCAGCAGAAGTATCCGGAACTTATGATGGCAGCGCTTATTTCATGTGTTCCGATGATAATAATCTATATCATATTCCAGAAGCAGTTTATCGAAGGAATCGCAACATCCGGAGGAAAGCTGTAATATAAGGAGCCAGGGAGCAAAAAGAGCCGTCCCCCTGGCTCTTGTTTTTGTTGTAGAAATGAGAGGGTAAAATGAGTGAAAAAAAAGTAAAGATGATACCTGTAAATGATATGAATGCAGTTTACGTGATATCAGGCGAAGGAGAAGTATCGTTTTCAATAGTACCTAAAGATCACGGGGAACCTGCCTGGGATAAGGGTGGGGCCGATCCCCTCATCCAGATATCATGTACCGGTGATTCATCGGTTCCCGGATTTGCGGCCGGAATGACAAGACATAATTCAGGAATGACCATGTCCTTTAAATATGTCTCCCAGGAGTGCATTGACAGGGACGGATACAGGAAGATCATAACGGAGCTTGTAAATCCGGAGGGTCTAAGGCTTGAACATGTTCTCATCGGACATAAGGGTTCAAGAGCCCTGAGGGTATATTCCATGATCTTTAACGAGACGGATAAGGATATTACCATAGAAGCCTTATCCTCTGTAAACCTTTACGGTATAACCCCTTATGCTTTAGATGAAGCTACCGGCAGGCTCATGCTTCACAGGTTCAGGAGCAGGTGGAGTGCTGAAGGAAGACATTCGCAGGATTCCATCGAAGACCTGATGCTTGAGCCTTCCTGGGCAGGGTTTGGTGTAAGGTGTGAGAAATTCGGTACTACAGGTTCAATGCCTATAAGGGGATTTTTCCCGTTTGCAGCCATAGAGGATAAGGAAGCGGGAGTCATATGGGGTTTAAGCCTTGCATGTTCTTCATCCTGGCAGATAGAAGCTGTAAGGATGAATGAGAACTTAAGCATTACATGCGGCCTTGCCGATTATGAATTCGGTCACTGGAGAAAGGTTATAAAGGCAGGTGAGTCTTTTACATCTCCCGAGTGTATGATAACAGCCCTGGCGGGTGATTTTGCGGGTGTATGCGACAGGCTGCTTGATGCACAGAGGGATAAGCTGCCGTCATATCAGAAGGTCGATAAGCTGCCGCTTATATTCAATGAATACTGTACAACCTGGGGTGAGCCGAGTGAGGAGAACATAGATAAGATACTTGCGGTAATAAAGGACAGGGGTTATGAATACTTTGTAATAGATGCAGGCTGGTATGCCGACTCAGTGACGGGCTGGCAGGATAACATGGGGGACTGGAAAGTGGCGGATGACCTCTTTCCGAACGGATTAAAGCCTGTCGTTAAGAAGATAAATGATGCCGGAATGAAGGCCGGCATATGGTTCGAGCTCGAGGTTGTGGGTAAGGATTCGGATGCCGTTAAAGATGAAGCCCACCTTCTTACAAGGGACGGCAAAGTCATAATCTCGGGAACCAGGCGCTTTTTCGATATGAGAAGTGAATGGGTTGAGAATTACCTTACTGAAAAAGTCATTGATTTCCTTAACGAGAACGGATTTGAATATATCAAGATAGATTATAACGAAACGATAGGCATAGGATGCGACGGGTCAGACAGCTACGCAGAAGGATTAAGACAGTGTATAGAGTGTACGAAGAAGTTCTATGAAAAGATAAAAACGTCGGTTCCGGGAATAGCGATCGAGGTCTGCTCATCGGGTGGTCACAGATTAGAGCAGGGATTTATGGAACTTGCGGACTATCTCTCCTTCTCCGATGCCCATGAGGAGAAAGAGATCCCCGTTATCGCAGCTGATCTTCAGCAGCTCATTCTGCCTTCGAAGAGCCAGATATGGTCTGTACTCCGTAAAAGTGATGAATTAAAGAGGATAGCATATTCTATATGTGCGGGTATGTATGGAGTCCTGTGTATATCGGGTGATGTATTTGATCTTTCCAAAGAGCAATGGGGATTAGCACAAAATGGAACTGACTTTTATAAAAAGGTGAGTCCTGTGATCGTAAACGGGATCACGGAAAGGTTTGGTCCCTTCCAGGTTTCAAACAGGGCACTTAAGGAATATCAGGCATCGGTAAGATACGGTGATAACAAAGAAGCCCTTGTTATAGTCCATGCATTTGAACATGACAGCGATCTTAACATAGAGATTCCGATCAAGCCGGGTTATTCGATCAGAGATATATTCGAAACCGGCGACCATGGTATCAGATTAAATGAAACAAAGCTTAATATATGCTTTAAGGAATCCTTCGATGCCGTGGCGATTCTTCTTGCAGAATAAAGTCAGGAACTGACGGAGTATTTGATTAACCTCATGATCTATGATATCGTTAGGCATAGATTGTGAGGTTTTTGCTGTATGGCAGAGAAAATGACTGAAAAAGTGAAAGAAAATTCGCAAAAATTTGACCCCCTGAAAGTCACTGACAGGGATACGGGTAAGGAATACTATGGCGGTGACCAGAACTGGTATAAGTCCAATACCATGGCTTTCGCGGGATGCGGGTCGGTGGCCGCCCTTAATATGTTAAGAACACTGGCTGTTAAATATCCTGTTGAATTTAAGGGGAAAAATGTGTCGGATGAACTAGGCGTGCTTACAGAAAAGGTAATATATAAGGATGATTTTACCTATATTATGAAGGATATCTATAAATCCATGTTTGTGCTTGAGCTCCCCATTATAAGGCGTCTGTGCGATCTCCTTAAAAGAGGGAACAAGCTCTTTAAGTTTATCCCGCCAAGCCTGGGCTTAAGCATGTTCGGATTTATAACCGGAACTCTCAGGTTCTGTGCAAAGAGGGGACTTTACCTCCATGTTAAGGTCCTGCCAACGGCCTTTACTTCATATGACAGAGGCCTTGACTTTATAAGGGAAGGTCTGAAAAAGGGCGGATCCGTAGTAATGCTGACTTCCCTTAACAGACATCCGTTAAGGCTCTACTCCGGAGGAGTAGGAGAATTAAATGGTGGATATGATCAGAAGAAGGGTGTAAGGTCACACTTTATGACCATTACGGATATAGTTGAAGACAATCCACAGGGTCCCCTTATTAAACTGACAACCTGGGGTCGGGTGGCAACTGTTCCATACAGTAGGCTGAATAAGTCCTGGCACAGGATGAGGGCTTATACAAGCTGTCTTTATTATTTCACTCCCACAGATTCACCTGGACTTGTTAAGGCAGACATGGCAAAGTCATACGCAGTGTATGTATGGGCTATGATAAAGGGACTGCTTGGCTGGGCGGTGCCGGGGAACAGGTAGACTTACGATGATCATAATAAAGGAAATAAGGAAATATTATATAAAATGTATGATCCCTGCTCTTGCTTCCTTATGCATAACAGCCATTCTGTCAGGATGCAGTTCGGGATCGTCCACAAGTGTGCCAAAA
>JBGUQP010000028.1:0-2686 GCA_045131145.1 Lachnospiraceae bacterium
GCTTGCCGGTTACGGCGGAGAAGTCATGTGTTTTATGTCTGATGAGGATATAGCGGCAAAGTCACGTGAAACGGGCAGAACGCGGGCCTCACTCAGCATGGATAAGGCAGCAGGCCTTAACGAGGATGTGATCTTTGCCATCGGCAATGCTCCGACAGCCCTTATACGCCTGCATGAACTGGTCAACGAGGGCACGATAACCCCGGCCGGTATAATAGCGGTCCCTGTCGGATTTGTGAATGTTGTTGAAGCCAAGGAGCTGATCCTTGAGCTTCCTTGTCCGTATATTGTTGCAAGAGGCAAAAAGGGCGGGAGCAATGTGGCCGCAGCTATCGTAAATGCGCTGATATATTAAGGACCCGGGAAGGGATTGGAGCGTATTGCCATCGCGTAAGAATTGCTGTTTGACGTTATCCCGTTAAGCATTGCCCAGTTTGCGGTGGCCTGCATACTGACAGGATTTGTGGTTCCTGCCGAGTAGAAGTGGGCAAGTGCGGCCTGATTGATAAGTGCGTTTTGGTTGGATGCTATGATCCCGGCCGCATATGTTGAACCAAGTGCCGCCTGATTCGTCTTAGCCTTATTGATATAGTCATACCAGGCAGCCTGAGCAGTCAGAGCCTGAGTATAGCATGAGGGTCCGCAGGGGGTCGAAGCAGGCAGGGCTCCTATAAGCATGGTATCATGCGCAACGAGTGTATTCAGGGTGTTAAGGACCAGGCAGGCTTCGTTGACCTCGGCCTGGGCCATTGCGACATCACAGGCTCCGGCACCTGAGGCAAGCAGTGCATTCAGGACCTTCATCTTATTATTGAGATTGACCTCGGCATCATTGACATGATACAGCGCCTTGAGTACGGGTATCTGGTTTGTTGCGGTTATCATATCCGCCCTGACCGGAGCCGCCCCCAACATGAATGCGGCAACAGCTATCAGCCCTGCGATGACGATCTTTCTGTTAGACATATTAATGATCCTTTCATTTATAAACCCGTCTGTTATGACTTTCCCAATACATTTTATAGTAGTTTGACCGATCGTGCAATACAATATATATGGTTTTTTCTTGTCGCGTGTATGCGGATGTGCTATGATTTATAAAGTATGGTTTAGTTGCTCGTTAGATGCGGGAGAAGATTTAAATGAAAAAAAGGTTATTTCTTTGCTTTTTAATGATCGCCGTTTCCGTGTCATGCCTGTGTGCATGTGATGGGAAAGCAATAGAAGACATGACTCAGGAAGAAGATGCCCTGATGGTTGATACCGTAGGTGTTGAGAAGGGAACCCTGATCATTTCCGAATCTTTTATGGGAAGCGTTTCGGCTCAGAGGGAGCTTAAGATATATCCGAAGACTGCAGGAGAAGTAACGGCGATAAGCGTTAAGGCCGGTGATTATGTAAATGCCGGTGATGTGCTTTTTAAGCTTAATGATTCATTTGCGAGACTGGACCTTGAGAGTGCCAAGACAAGCTTAAGCAAGACCCGGGCGGAAGTTAAGAAGAGCCAGGGAAGCGAGACGGTCTTAAACCAGCAGAAGGAGTGGCAGGGACTTGAGAATCAGAACAACAGGATAGCCGATAGCAATTATTCTCTAAAAACGGCAAGGGAAGATTATGACAGACAGGTGCATTATCTTGACGAGGCCAGAAAAATTGAGGATATGGCCTTTGATACATATAAAAAGGCCGAGGATAAGTATGGAAAGGCCAGGGACCTTTATAATGAATACGAAGCACTTAAGAGTATCGAACCGGCTTTTGCCCAGGCGACCGTGGATGTGGCTGCGGCAATGGATCCCGCAAGTGTATCAAAAGACCATATAAATATAGCCAAGAGCATAATGGGCAGGCTCCCCGGAGGTGAGGATGACACGCTTTATCCCAGTGATATAACATCCGGCGGTATCCAGGCCCTTAAAGCCGCCAAGGATTCCCTGTTTGCAAAGTATCAGGAGACGATCTCGGCGAGGGAAGGCCAGGAGGATAAAGTTACATCTGCCAAAAGATCAGCCGACAAGGCCGATAAGACACTGAAGGACGATTATACCGCTTATCGTCAGAATGTTGATAACATGCTCATTAACGACATATCGCTTTTGGAAGATACCAGGAGGATCCAGCAGATAGAAGTCAATGCTTCATCGATAGGCGTTGAGAAGGCCAAGCAGAGCCTTGAACAATATACCGTAACATCACCGATCTCGGGTGTGGTAAGCAAGGTTGGTATAAGGGAATACGAAACCGTTGCAACGACTACGGAAGCTGTCCTTATAGAAAATACGGATTCGATGACCGTGGAATTTGCGGTTACGGAGAAGGTGCGCAACAACCTGACACCGGGACAGGGGCTGCTGGTTGAAAAGGATGACATTAAGGTTGAAGGAAAGATTCTTGAGATAGCGGAAACCGCAGACGAAAAGACAGGCCTCTTTACCGTAAAGGCAGCGATATCGGGGGCTGCCGGGATCATGACCGGTACCAGAGTTTCGGTGACCCTTGATTCATACAGGGATGCCAGCGGATATGTAGTACCGAATGATGCGGTCTACCACTCAAACGGTCAGGAATATGTTTTTGTTGCCGAAAACGGGAAGGCTGTAAGAAGAAATGTTAAAACCGGCCTGTTTGATGTCGACAGGATCGTTGTTTCCGAGGGCCTTAACGAAGGAGACAGGCTGATAACCAG
>JBGUQP010000029.1:0-4713 GCA_045131145.1 Lachnospiraceae bacterium
CATTGTCTTAAGATATTTCTTATAGTTATCACTATCGAATATCTTCCCGACCTGCTCATCCAGTTCCTTCGTGATCTTCTCGATCTCCTGCCGTTTTTCCTCATTGCTCCGCTTTTTGAATGTATTCTTCATATTGCCATCGCTTCCTTTGCCTTCGGCGCTTTCACCTTATCAGCCTTCTCAGCAAGTTTCGCATTCTTCTTGGCTTCGCCCGTCTTAAGACGGTCCTTGATCGATGTATGCTCCTTCTTCTCATTCTTAGGGGAAGAGACCTTGGTTTCTTTTTCCTCAATCTTAGGCTCCTCCCCTAAATCAAAAGGGTTTACGGCATCCCTCTCAAGTTCGGCAAAATCGTAATCCCGACCCTGCTTTTCAGGTGCTCTTCCGAAATACTCGTCGAGGACAGCCTGCTTTATCTGAGCTGCGGCTTCCTTACTCACAGGAAATGCCACATCCTTATATACATCCCTGCCGTTCTCATCCACCTGATTTGTCTTATAGGAAGGCATCTTTATATAGATGTTTCCCTCCTTGCTCTTCCTTATAGAGATACTTCCGACCTTGATCGAATACCGCCATAGTCAGATCAAATGTATGGCTCACTATCCATACGGCGATCCACATCTTCACGAAGTAAACGAAGAATTCCCAGAATTCCATGTCGTTACCGTGATTTTTCTGCATCACCATATGGATGAGCTCATAACATAGTACATATGTAAGGATTATCCCTGCTATCGGGAGGATCACCGTGTCCGACAGGTTCTTTATCATGCCGAACACGCTTCCGTTCCATCCCTGCGGGGTCGTCCCAACCTCTGCTGCTATTGTTCCTACCTTGGTGTTCACATCATTGAACATCGTATTAAGGTTATTCTCAATAGCTTCGATGAAGAATTCCTGCAGCTTTTCCACGATGGCTTCAATTAGTTTCTCCATCTATTCTTCTCCTCGTAAATATGTATTGCCCTGATTAAAATAAACCTGAAAGCAAAGGTACAACCTGTGTTCCGATAAGTGCGATCCCACCTCCGGCCATGAGCTGCTTAATCCCCTGTGACTTGGCTCCCGGATTATCCTGACCATAGCCTTCAAGCAGGTTTACGAGGCCCCAGGCTCCGAGACCACAGCCGATGGCAATCACTAATTTGGACAATATTGTAATCGAGCTCTGAAAAAATGCCATAGTTATGTAAACCGAAATTATATTCGGCTTTCCTCCTTCCTATACTTAGATTTGTTAGTAGTTTCTTCCAATAAAACATCCCTGCTCCGTTATCTACAGAAACAGGGATGTCTGTTAACATTATTCAATTGTTGAATCTGTAAGATCTGTGTACTCACACTCATCATCGTCCCGCAAACTCATCTTTACCGACAGTTCTTTCCTTATATCGTACTTAAGCTTTGGATTAAAATCCGCAAGATACTTATATCTCTTATGCTTCGTGATATCATATTTCTCGGAACAGAAAGGTTTAACTCCCCTTATCTGCAGGATACATTTATCTCCCGGGAGCCTTGCCAGCTCATCCGGTGTGAACAGCTCCCTGCCAACTTTCTGATAGTTCATCCCGTAGGACGGACTGTTGCCACGGGTATCAGATGTATTGTAAAGATCGATAGTTTCCTTACCAAGCAGTTCCGATATCTCCTTAAGAGTATCCTTTCCCTTGCCTCCCAAAAACAACATACTGTCACAGTTATCTGTGATTATATCCGCCTGCTTGTCATAGATTGACTTTAACTGCGCAAGAGACTGTAAAATAATAGAAGCCGATATCTCGCGGCTTCTTATCGTACTTATGAGGATCTCAAAATCAGGAATTTTGCCCAGGTTACTGAACTCATCCATTATGCAGTGCACATGGATCGGGAGCCTTCCTCCGAATTCAAGGTCGGCCTCTTCGCACAACAGGTTAAACATCTGCGTATACAGGATGTTCGCCATGAAGTTGAAAGTCTTTGTCGTATCCGACGTTATTATGAATAATGCCGTCTTCTCAAGACCTATTCTGTCAAGTTCAAGCTCATCATAGAGCATTACATCCCTGACTGCCTGTATGTCGAATCGTGAAAGCCTTGCCCCGACTGTTATCATGATCGAACGGGCTGTTTTTCCGGCGGCCTGCTTGAATTTGGCATACTGCCTCACCGCAAAGTTATCCGGTTCCTTCTCCTGCAGTTCATCAAACATGAAATCCACTGCATTTTTGAAATCATCATCATCCTCCCTTATCTCCATGGCATTCACCATATCAAGCAGGGTAGCAAAATTCTTCTCTTCCTCATCTTCTCCGACTGTCATGATATAACCAATGACTGCATTGTAAAGCAGCTTCTCCGCATCCTGCCAGAACTGTTCTCCCTGCTGTTTGCCGGTCGTTGTCCCTTCTATCAGCGCCTCCGCAACTTTCATGATGTCACTCTCTTTCCTTATATAGGAGAACGGGTTATATCTCATACTCCTGGTGAAATCAACAGTGTTGAGTACTTTGATCCTATATCCGGCCTTCTTAAGCAGAAAGCCAATTTCCTCAAGGCAGGTGCCTTTTGGATCTGTAAAGACGTAGCTGCAATTAAGCTGCATGGCATTTGGCTTACAAAAAAAGCGTGTCTTACCTGTACCGGAACCACCGATAACAAGAACATTCTTATTCCTGTTATGTAGGGGCGATGGCATCCTTGGTTCAAGGCTCAACTGCTCAGTCTGAGTTAGGATTATGTTATTGTCTGGATTGCTATGGTCGATAAAGGGTTCTATATCCTTCGGACCACCAAGCTCTGCCGATCCATACTCTTTTCCCTTTCTGAACTTCTTTGCATCCTTACCTTTAAGATATACGGCCAGTCTCAATCCGGCTCCTACGGCTATACCCGTTAATATGTCCCCCGGATACAGAGATACCGGCGGGAACGAAAATATGCCGTCAAGCTGGTCCATCATATCCATGAATCTTCCTACCTTATCCTTAGCCGTGCTCATACCATATATATAGGAAAGTTTATTTCCCACCAATGCGGCGAGCACATAAGGCAGGCTCTTTATAAGCAGCTCCTTCCTTACCCTTTTATCCTTAAACGAGCTAAGATCAAGCCCGGTTAAGTCATGCACTTCCTTCTTCAGCCGGTCAAAAAAAGCAGGCTGCATTTTCATAATGCCTTACCTGCCCTGTCAACCGAGTGGATCTTCGTCATCTTCATTGCCTTTACTCTTCTTATCGCCGGTATGATCTTCTCCCTCATCATCTTCGTCATCTTCTTCATCAAAACGATCAAACCAGCAAGAGAGATCAACAGTAAAGATGATCTTTTCAAGTATCGCTTCATCGCTTTCCTCCATCGGATCCTTGTAAATCCTGTCCTTAAGATCTTTAACGATCTTATATGCGTCGAAGTAATCAACCTCAAGGCACTCTCCAAATTCCATTTCCTGAAGATCCCTTGTGATCTTAAATACCCTGACGAGCATCTCACGGAATCTTTCCTCTGCCTGTATCTGCTCTTCCGCGATAGCCCTTACAAGATATTCCGCTCCGTATACTGCATCCTCCGGCCTGTCTGTTCCCGTGTATTTAAAGGGAAACTCAACACTGTTTACCTTATTCACCAAAACACTTGCTGCTTCCTTAATACTCTCAAGCTGCATGATATATCTGGCTGCCGGGAAAATATCCGTCGTGCCGGATCTCTTGATTATCTCCATAAATCTTTCATCCCTATGATAGATCATCTGAATTCGTCCTCCTTCCTTCATTATTTTTACTCTTACCTCATCATGTCCGTTATAAAACGCTTTTTTATAGACTTCGTATTATACGTTCTTATTGCGGGTTTCCCGGTTATGTATTATCACACTCCGGATTCACACCTTCCTGCACCTGTGATTTTGCTTCATTATCTTACCATCTGCTTATGACGGTCTTTTGCAAGGTTCACAGCTGCCTCCTTAGCCCTCTCCCCGTATTTCTTTAATCTGTCATGGATCGGATGCCTGCCGGATCGCTCGAGCTTCGCTTTTGTAAACTCCCTAAGCGTTGCTTCTATGGCCTCAGCACTCTTTCCTTTAAAGAAGATATAGTACGTAGGCGGATCAGTCGTCTTATCTTTCTTGACCGCATACCTTATACCGTTCTTCCTTGCCAGTCGTTCGAAAACCTTAATGCTGTCATCCTTGATCTCTACATTGGATACCCCATCACCTTCCTGCATCAGAGTCTTTATCTTGACCTTACCGGCCTGGTTCTGCTTAAAGGTTGACGGATCCCTGCTCTTGGCAAGCTTGTTATCCCTATGCTTCTCCCGGACATGCCTTAGATACATCCCGCCTATCCTTGCGATCAACCGGCCTGTCATCTTTGTTGCCTGAACAGCAATAGCTACGGTCTTCTCATTCACCCTCTCCTGCATATGCTCACCTTCTTTCTTCCCTGCCGTGCATAAATAATATGCATTCAGGTTTTTCTTTGAGCTTTTATCTACGCGCATAGAAAAAGCAGCCGGGTATGAAGGATTTCATTCCTTCGTACCGGACTGCCCGATTATAATAATATCATGCTGTTTTCATGGAAAAAAGAGCCAAGAGGCGGACAATTGAGGGACAATCTTCCATTTTTTGAATTGCTTCTGCGACATAGAAAAACGCCGGAAGCATTGTAAAATCAGTGCTTCCCGGCGATAAGACAGTCATGGACTGTAGGACACGAAATGGAG
>JBGUQP010000030.1:0-4267 GCA_045131145.1 Lachnospiraceae bacterium
TATGATGGTTCCTGTAATAAGGGCTTACTTCCCGCCGATTGATTTTGACCCTAAAACAGTAAGGGATTACAGAGATCCCGGGATTAAAATGTGCCTTCCCTTTATAGTTTTTTCTATCGGCATACTTGCCCTGTCATTCACATCTCCGTGGGTGATGAGGGCGTTTGACGGGATATCTTCTTTAATGTAGGTGTTGAACCTGCTTTGCAGTCATCATAAATTATTGTACGTATTCAGAACAGGCCCAAAATACTTTGTATTTTTCGCCGGTTCGGATGTTGAGGTGTAATATGCTTCTGGCACTTTGTCTGGGCCCAATGGCGGCCGGGATAATCGCATACTTTACAGGACGTAAGAGCAAGACGGCAAGGGACTGGTTTGCTGATGCTATAACTGTCCTTGAATTGGGACTGTTATTATTTCTGTCATCAAAAGCCCTTAACGGCAGCTCAGTAAGCTTCGCCGCTAAGGATCTATGTGGTCTTGGCCTGACCCTTAAGCTTGACGGCTTCAGGGTTATCTATGGACTTGTGGCCGCTCTTATGTGGACATGCACCACGGTATTTTCACGAGAATACATGGCCCACTATCCAAGGACCAACAGGTACTATATGTTCTTCCTTGCAACCATGGGGGCGACAGTGGGAGTCTTTCTGTCGGCCGATCTCTTTACGACATTCCTTTTCTTTGAGATAATGTCCTTTACATCGTACACATGGGTAGCGCATGATGAGACAAAGGAATCACTCAGGGCTGCCGAAACCTACCTGGCCGTCGCGGTCATAGGCGGTATGGTGATGCTGCTTGGCCTCTTCTTCCTGTATGACATTGCCGGTACCCTTGTTATAGATGATATATACGGAGCCGTAAGTGCGGCGGTTACGAAAGACCCTTCGGTCAGGGGCCGGGTATATACTGCCGGAGCCCTTATGCTTACGGGATTTGCTGCCAAGGCAGGTATGTTCCCTTTGCATATTTGGCTGCCCAAGGCTCATCCTGTCGCACCTGCGCCGGCTTCGGCACTTCTTTCGGGAATCCTGACAAAATCAGGTATTTTCGGAGTTCTCATAATAAGCACAGATATTTTCAGATATGATCCCTCATGGGGTTTTATGATCCTTATATTTGGTGTGATCACGATGTTTGGCGGTGCACTGCTTGGCATCTTCTCGATCAACCTGAAGAGAACCCTTGCATGCTCATCAATGTCCCAGATCGGTTTCATACTTACAGGCATAGGTATGCAGGGACTGCTTGCACATGAGAACGGACTTGCCGCCCGCGGCACCATTCTTCATATGGTAAATCATTCGATAATAAAGCTTGTACTCTTCATGTGTGCAGGTGTTGTATACATGAACCTTCATGAACTGAACCTTAATAAGATCCGCGGCTACGGCAGAGGCAAATACTTCCTTATGATATGCTTCCTTGTCGGAGGTTTGTCCATAAGCGGTATACCGGGTTTTTCGGGGTATTTAAGCAAGACCCTTCTCCATGAGTCGATAGTCGAGTACATGAAAGAAGCCGGTGCAATGTATGGAACGTATAAGTTTATCGAGTGTGTATTTCTTCTGACCGGAGGAATGACTCTGGCATATATGTTAAAGCTCTTTATCGCTGTGTTTATCGAGAAGGGTGACGGAAAGGGTGAACATGCAGGCGGTCATGAAGAGGCTTTCATTGTTGAGAGTTATGATGACGAAAACAATAAATATACGGGATATCTTAATACGGCAAGTTCGGCTGCCATCCTTGTACCTACCGTGATCCTTCTTGTTCTCGGTCTGATGCCCTATAAGGTCTCAGACAGAATGGCATCCCTTGCATTTCCCTTTATGCACGGACAGGAACATGCGGGATCGATATCATATTTTTCGCTTGCAAACCTTAAGGGCTCCTTTATCTCGATAGCAGTCGGGATCGTGATATACCTTGTTATAATAAGGAAGCTCCTTATGAAGGAAGAGGGTGGAAGGCGTGTCTATATCGATGCATGGCCTAAGTGGCTTGATGTTGAAAATATCATTTACAGGCCCCTGCTTCAGTACATAATTCCGTTTGTTCTGGCCTTTGTATTAAGGATATGCGACCGTATGGCAGATCACGTGATATCTCTTGTCCACAGGACGTTGTTAAGGGAGGTTGAACCTAGGCGGCCCCTTCTTTACGGTAATGCATTCACCCATGTTGTGGGTGTGGCCATTAACATGATAATGACAGCCCTTAATAAAACGGTCCGCAGGAAGAATCCCAAATATATCAATTATGAAGAGAAGCTGGCCTTCTCATTCGACGAAGCCCTTAAGACATCACGGCTTACCGCAAGGAGCGTATCCTTCGGACTTATGATGTTCTCGATCGGATGTATATTTACGCTTGTTTATCTGATCATTGTGCTGCTGCTGCATGTACAGTGATGATCGCAGGATGCTGTATATCGACAGAGTGGAAACCGGCCGGGTCATTTGAAGAAAGAAATAGCAGGGAAAGCATAAACAACATGGATATAGAAAAGGTACTGAAACAATTGGATTCTATCCCCGGAGAAGACGGGGGCAGGAAAACAGAGGAATTCCTTAAGGATAAGATAAGGGAAGCGGGAGATGAAGGTGACCTGTCATCTGCACTGACTCTTGTAAATGAACTGATAGGATTCTTACGCTACATGGGTAAATTCACGGATGCCGGAACAGTTATCGAGGATGCCCGCAGACTGTGTGAAGATATGGGAATAACGGGAACTGTTTCCCATGCTACCACCCTGCTTAACATAGCCACTCTGGAAAGGGCTATGGGAAAATACGAAGAGTCACTTAAAGACTACGAACAGGTACAGGACATATATGACAGGATTCTTACCCCCGATGACTATCTATATGCGGCTCTTTATAACAATATGAGTCTTCTCAGCCAGGAAACGGGCGATCATGAGAAGAGTATAGACTGCCTTAAGAAGGCAATACCAATAATAAGCAGCCATGATGATAAGAGGATAGAACAGGCCATATCAAGGACCAATCTTGCCCAGGCCTGTCTTATGCTCGGAAGGCTTGATGAAGCCGAGGCCGAGCTTGTAAGCGCCGAGGATATCTTCGAAAAAGAAGGAGGTAATGAGTTCCATTATCCCGGATGCTTAAATGCCATTGCCGATCTTAAGATGAGGAAGGGTGACATAAAGGGTGCGGTTGACTACTACACAAGGGCCCTTGATCTTCTTGAACTTAAGGTGGGCAGGGACAATCCCGGATATATCGCAGTATCCGGGAACCTGGCAGAAGCTGAAAAGATACTTAAGGAAAATGGCGGTATAAGTCAGGACATAAGCGGGATGGAACTTGCCCGAAGGTTTTATGAAGAATACGGACAGGCTATGATCCGCGGGGAATTTGCCCGGTATGAAGACAGAATAACCGCAGGTCTTGTGGGACGTGGATCCCAGTGCTACGGATTTGACGATCCTCTCTCCAGAGACCATGATTTCGGACCTGATTTCTGCATATGGCTTGATGATGACCTGTATGATGAAATAGGGGATAAGCTGCAGGAGGCTTACGACAGACTTCCTGCCGAATTCATGGGATTTAAAAGAGTGACCGCGATCCCTCCCGACGGTAAGAGAGTCGGGGTGATGAGAACATGGGAATTCTATGCAAGGATACTCGATATAAGTGAGGACCTGCTGTCAAAGTATATAAATACAGTCCGGGAAACAACCGGAGAGTCAGTGAGTGTGAGGGATGCTGCCCTTGAATTCTTTGGCCTTGTTGATGAAGCCAATCTGTCCCAATGCACCAACGGGGAGATATTTAAGGAAGGAACGGGTGATTTTGCAAGGATAAGGGAAGGACTTAAGTATTATCCCGATCATATATGGAAGAGAAAGATCGCTCAGGAACTGCATTACTCAGCCCAGATGGGCCAGTACAATTATATAAGGATGTTAAAACGGGGGGAGAAGGTCGCAAGTGAGATAGCCCTTGCCGGTTACATGGAGCATACGATGAAGCTTGTTTATCTGCTCAACAGAAGGTATGCACCGTATTATAAGTGGCTGCACAGGGGCATGGCGGATCTTGAGAAGGCGGCAGTGATAATGGATATCTTCAACGCGGTCTACGATATGCCTAAAGGTGATGAGAGGATCAGGATGACCACGGAGATAGTTGCAGCCATTATAATAGAAGAACTGGAGAAGCTTGACATGACGGGCGGGGTGCCAAAGGAAGAAAAATTCCTGGATGTATACTCAAAGATCATATAGACG